>JAGCWG010000314.1 GCA_017961965.1 Bacteroidaceae bacterium
CCGCAGTGCGGCCAGTTAAAAAAACATGGTAAAAACCAAATAAAATCAAAAAAAACATGTTTTTTCTTGTTTTTGTTCTGTTTCTTGACTGTTTTTTTAATATGCACCTTTGTGCAAAACTACAACCGTACAGGTCGAAATATACGACATAAAAATGCGGAAATATTTATTATTACTTTTTTTAGGTTTATCACAGATTGTTTACGGACAGGAGGCGTCGAAAGACAAGTCCGCTGAACAGCCTTACAAGAAGTCTGCCATCGTCAAGTCGCTCAAGGCTCAGATGAAGGTGGGCAACTATTCCGCTGTTGTGGATGAAACAAACAAGGCGTTCAAGAAATATACAGAAGCTGATGGAGATGCCGAACTCCACAACTATCAGGTCAAGGCACTTGAACAGATGGTGCTTGCAGAGAACAAGAACATGTATCTTGCCACAAGACCAGATACTACTAAATACTTCGGCTACATGTACCAGATGTATGAGCAGGCTCTTTTCTGCGACTCACTGGAACAGATTCCTACTCTTGACGGCAAGACAGTATTCCGCTATCGCTATACTAATGCGGAGACACTATTAAAGTACAGGAAGAATCTCAAGATGTCATGCCGTTACTTCTATCGCAAGAAGGACTATAAGGATGCTTTCAAGTATTCAGACCTGTATTACAAGTCAAAATCAGCTCCAATCTTCACAGGAAAGAAGGGCGAAAGCCTCATGCCTGATGAGAAGGATAACATCGAAATATCAGTCATGGCAGTTGTCTCTGCCTACGGCTCACACAATAACAATGGTGTAGTCAGCTACCTCCATGAAGCCATGAAGGACAAGAATATGTGCTACACCGTCCTCGAACTCGGTTGCAAGGCTTACCTTGCACTCGGAGACACGACAAACTATCTTGAGCATTGTACCAAGGGATTCAATGAGAAGCCAGAACAGGAGTTCTTCTTCATGTCACTCCTCAAGTACAACATAGACAACGCACAACACAACAAGTGTCTCGAGCTTGCCAACACAATGGTACAGAAGTTCCCTAAGAACAGGAACTACTGGTTCATCAAGGCTAAGGAAGAAGAGATACTCGGTAAGGGCGATGATGCCATTGCGTCTTACTACAAGGCAATAGAACTGAAGGAAGACGATGCAGAGGCTTACTCTTACATCGGCTCTATATACACTAACAAGGCACAGGATATGTACAGTCGCAACACGCTCTCTGTCACTAATCCTGGATACAAAGAGTTCAAGTCAAAGCTCAAGGCTGTATATACAAAAGCAAAAGAAGCCTACGAGTCTGCCCGTAAATTCGCTCCCAAGAACAATGCCCTCTGGTACGAAGGTCTGAAGAACTCATACTTCAAACTTAATATGGGCAGGGAACTTAAACAACTCGAAGCACTAAAGAAATAACCATAATCCCAATGAGGACTTTTTCAGACGGTTCCGCCTTTAGAGAAACGAAAATTTATAAAATTAAAGAAAATGTTTTCTTTTGTTTTCCTATGTTTTCTTTTGTTTTTCTAATTGGCCGCTTGGCGGCAAAAATCAACAACACGAAACCGTACAGGTAGAATAATTTTCTTTAATTTTCTAAATTTTCGTTCTAAAAAAGAGACCTCAATTGGGTTATATGCGACACAACATTATGATAAAAGACTTCAACAAAGTAGCAATCATCGCTGGACAGAAAAGGATAATGTACAGTGAGATGCTCCAGCGCATCACTCTCTTTGCAGAACAAAGTCCAAAGGAAGCAGGTGCAAAGACAATCATTCTCAGTGAAAACCGTGAAGGATGGATTTATGCCTTCTTCGGAATATGGGCAAACAAGGGAATTGCCATTCCTGTGGATGCCACATCTACGGTAAGTGATATTTCTTACATCATCAAGGATTGTAAGCCAGATTGTATATGGACATCAGTTCAGAAACTCGACACAGTCAAGGAAGCATTAAAGGATGCCCAGATAGACACGAAGATTCTGATTATTGATGACTACGAGTCTGTTGAAGTAAACAAGGAGAAGGCAGTCATAGAATACTCAGACGATGATGTGGCAGTCATCATCTATACATCAGGAACAACAGGTAGCCCTAAGGGCGTAATGCTCACATTCGGCAACCTCATGGCTAATATCCACTCCGTTGCCGACGAGGTTCCTATCTTCAATGAGGAGCGTCGTGCACTTATTCTTCTCCCACTCCATCATGTACTTCCACTTCAGGGTTCTGTCATTGCACCTATCACACGTGGAGGTGGTGTAGCAATATCACCATCCATGACAGCTCCTGACCTCATGAATACACTCAAGGATGGTAAGGTGAGCATCATCATCGGTGTACCTCGTCTCTACCAGACACTCTTCGGAGCAATGAAGAAGAAGATTGACTCCAACTTCGTCACACGCTTCCTCTTCTGGATGTGTAGCAAGGTAGGCAGTCGTTCACTCTCTCGTACTATCTTCAAGTCAGTACGCACTAAGATGGGCGGTCACATCGACTACCTCGTTTGTGGTGGTGCTGCACTTGACCGTGAGATTGGTGTTGGACTCAAGACTCTCGGTCTTGACGTACTCGAAGGCTACGGAATGACAGAGACTGCGCCTATCATCGCCTTCACACGTCCTGACGATATCGTCCCAGGTTCTTGCGGTAAGCCAATGCCATCAGTACAGACCAAGATACTTGAGACAGGCGAGCTATGTGCCAAGGGTCCTAACGTGATGAAGGGATACTACAATCGCCCTGAGGAAACAGCAGCCATTCTTGACAATGAGGGCTGGATACATACAGGAGACCTTGCACGTTTCGATGACCAAGGTCGTCTCTACATCACAGGACGTACAAAGGAGATTATCGTTCTCTCCAATGGTAAGAACGTCAATCCAAGTGAGATAGAATACAAGATAGAAAAGTATGACTCAATAGTCAAGGAAGCAGCCATAGTACAGGACGGTGATATGCTCCGTGCCATCATCGTTGCACAGAACGAATGGCTCGGTCAGAAGACTGACGAAGAGGCAGAGGAAGCACTCAAACGTGAGGTACTTGCACCATACAACGAGACGGTAGCACAATACAAGAAGGTGATGAGCGTATTCCTCTATCGTGGTGACCTTCCACGTACCAAGCTCGACAAGATACAGCGATTCAAGCTCAAGGGCATCATCGAGTCAGGTGTACGCAAGGAGATTAAAAAGGATGTTGTTGAACCAACATTCGAGGAATACAAGATTATCAAGCAATACATAGAGTCAGAGAAGAAGATAACAGTACGTCCAACAGACCATATCGAGACCGACCTTGCCTTCGACTCACTCGATCGTGTTGGACTCCAGAGCTTCATCGAACAGACATTCGGTACAGAGCTCAAGGCTGATGTCATGGCTTCATTCAAGAATGTGACAGAGATAGCCGAGCAGGTTGCAAAGGTCAAGACACGTCAGGAAGTGGAACAGGTAGAATGGCACAAGCTGTTCACTGAGCACAAGTCTAATCTCAAGTTGCCTGACTTCTGGTTCACAGGTCACATCTTCACATGGTGCTGCAAGGTATTTGCACACACATACCTCAGCATGGAGGTCAAGGGACTTGAGAATCTGCCAAAGGATCGTTCATTCATCATTGCTCCAAACCACGTGAGCTATATGGACGGACTCCTTGTTGTGACAGACATACCAAACGCCATCCTCAACAATACGTACTTCTACGTTAAGGAAGACCATGTACGTGGCAAGCTACTCAGATTCCTTGCAAGCCACCACAACATCATCCTTATGGAGCGCATGAACCTCATGAACTCCATCCTCAAGATGGGTGAAGTGCTCAGGTCTGGCAAGAATCTCGTTATCTTCCCTGAGGGAACACGTACACGCAACGGAGAGACAGGACAGTTCAAGAAGACATTTGCCATCCTCAGCAAGGAACTTAACGTACCTATCGTACCAGTTGCCATCACAGGAGCATACGAGGCAATGCCAAAGGGTCGCAAGTTCCCACTTGCAAAGAAGGTGACAGTAGAGTATCTTCCACCTGTCACAGCAGAACAAGGAATATCATACGTAGATTACTCAGAAAAGGTAAAACAGATGATTGTTGACAAGGTAAAGAAGTAATTTCCTCCAAAAATACAATATTACGATGTGAGTTCGACGCTTGGATGCGTTGAACTCACATCGTTTTTTTGTCAGGAAGCACTTTCGTTTCAGATATGCAATATAAGATGTTCAATGTAAATATGAACATATATAAAGCAAAGATGGCACGCATAGATTACAACTCATTATGCATATTTGATTTTACTATTTTTAAGTTTTTTGGCATAAAAGTATATAAAACTATCACTATTTTTAAGTTTTTTAATCATTTTTCATCAAAAATTTGAAAATTTAGTATCAAGTCAATCATAATTTATGTACATTTGTACCCAAAATTTCTTGGGGCATGTTTATATATTAAATTTCAAAGCGAATTTCAATATATGAACAAGTCCATACTCAAAACAAAAAGAGTACAGAAGGAAATATTAACGACAAAATATATTTTCAGAAGTGCACCTTTCGTAAAATACCGTTTGTTAAAACGTCCGTAAACTATTACGACAGACCCCAGTTAGGAACTAAAGACAGGCAAGTTGATTTACTTTGCTTCATCTAATTCCTTCCCAACATTTCGGAGTAAAGCAAAAGTGACTTACTGAACATCATATATTGATTACAAAATAAAATTACGAAATATAATTAATATAATCATAATTAACTACTTTAATTAAAAGATGAAAGAAAGACTTTTATTGTTTACTGTGTCTTTGCTTCTGACAGCAGTTACAGCATTTGCACAGAACAAGATCACAGGTACTGTCATCTATACTGGTGATAACGAACCTGTGATTGGTGCCCACGTCATGATTCAGGGTACTAAGGAAGGTGTTGCTACAGACATTGATGGTAAATTCTCCATCACTGTTCCTGCTGGCAAGAAACTTCACATCAGTTTCGTAGGCTTGAAGCCTGTAGTAGTAACTCCAAAGAACGGTATGGTCGTTCGCATGGAGGATGAAAAGATGTTGGACGCAGTCGTTGTCACAGGTATGACAAAGATGGACAAGCGTCTCTTCACCGGTGCTGCAACAAAGGTAAATGCCGATGACGTTGTACTCAACGGTGTAAGCGATATCTCTCGTTCACTCGAAGGACGTGTAGCAGGTGTAAGCGTACAGAACGTCAGCGGTACATTCGGTACAGCTCCAAAGATACGTGTACGTGGTGCTACATCTATCTATGGTAGTTCAAAGCCACTCTGGGTTGTTGACGGTGTTATTCAGGAAGACATCACTGAGGTTAGTGCAGACGCTCTTTCTTCTGGAGACGCAGAGACACTTATATCTTCTGCTATCGCAGGTCTTAACTCAGACGATATCGAATCATTCCAGATTCTTAAGGATGGTAGTGCAACATCCATCTATGGTGCTCGTGCCATGGCAGGTGTGATTGTCGTAACAACAAAGAAAGGTAAGGCTGGTTCAAACAAGATTTCATATACAGGTGAATACACTATGCGCCTCCGTCCAAGCTACAGCCAGTTTAACATCATGAACTCACAGGAGCAGATGGATTTCTACAAGGAACTTGAGGCTGCTGGTTATCTCTCATTTGCCAAGACATATCGTGCTTCTACAAGCGGTGTGTATGGAAAGATGTATCAGATGCTCAACACATACGATGAAGAGACTGGTCAGTTTGCCCTTGCAAACACACCAGAAGCTAAAAACGCATACCTTCGTGCAGCAGAGATGCGCAACACAAACTGGTTTGAAGAACTTTTCTCTAACACAATCCAGCACAACCACTCTGTAAGTTTCTCTTCTGGTACAGACAAGGCACAGTACTATGCTTCTATAAGCCTTATGGATGACCCAGGATGGACAGAGAGAAGCAAGGTTCAGCGCTACACAGCAAACCTCAATGCACTTTTCAACATCAACAAGAAGGTGTCATTGAACATCATCACAAGTGGTTCTTATCGTAAGCAGGAGGCTCCTGGTACAGCATCACAGGAGGTAAACCCTGTAAATGGTGAGGTAACTCGTGCATTTGATATCAACCCATACTCATACGCTCTCAACACTTCACGTGCAGCAGATCCAAATGAGTTCTACACACGCAACTATGCTCCATTCAACATTCACAATGAGTTGGAGAATAACTACATGGACTTGTCTGTAGCAGATGTTAAGTTCCAGGCAGAGTTGAAGTACAAGCCAATCTCAAAGGTTGAGCTTTCTGTACTCGGTTCTTACAGATACTCTAACACAAATCAGACACACTACATCAAGGAGAACTCAAACATGGCAATGTCATTCCGTGCTATGGATGACGCAACCATACGTGATAACAACAACTGGCTCTATAAGGATCCAGACCAGCCAAATGCATATGCTTTCTCAGTATTGCCAGAAGGTGGTTTCTACAAGAAGACAAACTATGGTATCAACAACTATTCATTACGTGCAACAGCAGCATATAATGATGTATTCAATGATGACCATATAGTAAATGTTTTTGCAGGAACAGAAGTTGCTGACGCAATACGTCGTAAGGACAACTTTGATGGTGTTGGTACACTCTATGACATGGGTTACATCAGTAACTACAGCTACTATTATTTCAAGCAGTCAAAGGAGTCAAACAACTCTTATTACGGCATCAAGAACAATTACGATCGTTCTGCTGCATTCTTTGGAACTGCAACTTATTCTTACAAGGCACGTTATACCATCAACGGAACAGTGCGTTATGAGGGTTACAACAAACTTGGAAAGTCAACCAAGGCTCGTTGGTTACCTACATGGAATGTGTCTGGTGCATGGAATGCACATGAGGAATCATGGTTTGAGAATACATTCACAAATGTTCTCACTCATGCAACACTCAAGGCATCATATTCTCTTACAGGTGACAGACCTGCTGTATCAAACTCAACAGCAATCTTTAAGCCAAAGAACCCATTCCGTCCAAACTCAAGAGATGCTGAGAGCGGTATAGACATGGAAGAACCAGCAAACCCTGATCTTACTTATGAGAAGAAGCATGAGTTCAACTTTGGTCTTGACCTCGGTTTCTTGAACAATCGTATCAATGTACAGGCTGACTTCTTCACACGTAACAACTATGACCTTATTGGTGATAGAAACACAACAGGACAGCGTGGTGCAATTATGCTTCAGGAGAATATCGCAAATATGAAGTCAAG
>JAGCWG010000315.1 GCA_017961965.1 Bacteroidaceae bacterium
CAAATAACCTAAAACCTAATAACTTCTCAAGTATTTCTCTGTGTCCTCTGCGTTCTCTGTGTTGAACATCTCCGCCGCAAGACGAAGTTGAGCACTTGCGGAACTTGAACATGATATTGTTACTTCTTGACAGTAAAGTATGTTACCTTATTCTCATCCCACTTGTCCTTTGGCTGTGCTGGACGCTCCGGGTTAGGGTAACCGATGCGTACAGCACACATAGGAATGAGGTTGGCAGGCAGATTGAGTTTCTTCTGTACACCCTCAACGCGCTGTGCAAGTGGATAGATGGTTGTCCATACCGCTCCTAACTGCAAGGCATGGGCAGCGAGAAGAAGATTCTCCGTTGCAGCTGAGATGTCCTGTACCCATATATTGCGTACTTCACCATCCTGCATACGAGTAGTGTCGGCACATACCACGATGATGAGCGGAGTCTTCTTCATTCGCTCAGCATGACGACCCTCACCAGCATATTGTGCGATGGCATCAGGTGTATTCAGAACTATGAAGTGCCATGGTTGCATATTCTTGTCCGTTGGTGCTGCCATTGCTGCACGGAGCATAAGGTCAATCTTATCTTGTTCAACAGGATTCTCAACAAAGCCACGTACACTTGCACGTGTCATGATATTGTTGATAACAGCCTGAGCCTCTGTGCTCAGCTGTGCATGGCTGGTAAGGCTTGTCAGCAACATAACCAGCATCATTGAAATGATTCGTATATTCATATTAGTCTTTATTTTTGGTTCTACGAGAATTCGTGTGGGTGATTTTTTTCTCCAACCACGAATTCCACGAATAACCACGAACTTTCAAGTCCTCTTGTTAGTTTATTACACTAAGACAACCTGTGTTGTCTGCGAATGGCACAAATGCTGTTCAGATGATTGACGGGCTAAAATGATTCGTGTAATTCGTAATTGCACAAGCAATTCTTCGTGTAATAGAAATTGCTAAGAACTGCGAGTTTAGTGAAAATTCGTGTAATTCGTGGTTAAAACAAATTATCCACACAAAATCTTGTAGAACCTTAAACATTAAGATTTGGCTAATGCAATATCTAAGCATAAATAAAGCCGCTCGGACTTCATTGTCCGAGCGGCTTTTATTTGGTCAAAATCTTAACTTTTAATTTTTAATTTTTAATTCAAAGAATTTTCTTGATTTGCTCCTCAAGTGTTCCTTCCATGAGTCCGCTGCGTCCGACAATCTCGTTGTTGCGGTCGATGATGAAGTATGTTGGGAGGTCAGACACTCCGTAAGTCCTTGTGGCTGTACCATTGGTCTCGTGTACGCAAATCCAAGGGAGATATTCCACGGATGACTTCCAGAAATGGATGTCGTCATCAAGACTTATCTGGTAAATCTCGAAACCTTGGTCGTGATACTTGTTGTAGATGTCACGAAGGATTCGTGTGCGCTCTGCTGATTCCTTTGCTCCGTAGAGGGTGAAATCAAGCATGACAACCTTGCCCTTGAGGTCGCTTATGCTCTTGATGTTGCTGTTGATATCAGGAAGTGACACGTTGATGATGCCTGTCTCCGAAATCTTTGAGTTGTCCACCTCAACGATTTTCTCTTTAGGAGTGGCTGTGTTCTCCATACCCTTGATTGACATGTTGCAAATCTGCTGTGTACGTGGAGCGTCAGGGTAGTTGTAGTCCCAGCTTGTGGCTACTGTAGCGTAACAACGGATGTCTGTGCGGTCAGTAAGTGGATTGAACAACTGGAATGTGCCCTGAAGGTCCGTGAAACTCTGGCATACGGCGTAGTAGGCATAGGCCTGTGCAGGAGCCACGAAGATGTACTTCTGCTTGATGTCCTCCTTGTATGCCTTGATGATATTTCGTACGCTGTCAATCATGTCGCCAGGGAGAAGGTCACGGTTGCTTTCTATGTCAACTACCTGTTTCTGTACCTTCTGGAGGAGCATGTTGATTTCCTTAATCTTCTGGCTGCTCTCAGAACCTTCTACGGAGTAGTCAGATGACATGGTTGCATACTTTGCGTTGAATGTTATTGTCTCTGTAGAGTCAACGGAGAAGTTGATAATCTTGTTGGCAATACGGAGAGAGTAGAACTCAGGGCAGAACTTGTTCTGTTTGCCAGCAAGAGAGTCACCTTCATATATGTATATAGGTGCATCTGCAGAGAATGAGAACTTGCCATCGGCACCAAGGCGTACAGAATCTACCTTTTGGATACCGTTAAGAGTGTTGGCTTCAAGATAGAGGATTGAGTCCTGTGCATCTTCAATGCAACCGTTCACTTTGAACTGTGGGGTGTTGTCGCAAGCAGTCAAAATTGTACATGCAGCAACAAAAAATATGGTTTTCTTCATAAGTATTTTGTATTTTTGTGCAAAAGTAATAATTTTTTAATTCGAAATGTTTATATTTGCACGATTTTTGCGGTTAACGCAGTATTTTTAGATGTTTTATATACAATACGAAAGATGAATGTAATTACAAAGACAGTCTCTTTGCCTGATGGACGTGAAATCAGCATTGAGACAGGAAAATTGGCCAAACAAGCGGATGGATCTGTGATGCTCCGTATGGGCAATACAATGCTCCTCGCCACTGTTTGTGCAGCAAAAGACGCAGTTCCAGGTACAGACTTTATGCCTCTTCAGGTAGAATACCGTGAAAAGTATGCGGCAGCTGGCCGCTTCCCAGGTGGTTTTACTAAGCGTGAAGGTAAGGCTTCAGATGAGGAAATCCTCACGTGCCGTCTCGTTGACCGTGCGCTTCGTCCACTCTTCCCATCAAATTATCACGCAGAAGTTTACGTAAATGTTATTCTTTTCTCAGCCGATGGCGTAGATATGCCAGATGCACTTGCAGGTTTCGCTGCTTCTGCAGCTCTTGCAGCATCTGATATCCCATTTGAGGGACCTATTTCTGAGGTACGTGTTGCTCGTATCAATGGCGAATTCGTTATCAACCCAACATTTGAACAGCTCAAGTCTGCAGACATGGACCTCATGGTCGGTGCAACAGAGGAGAACATCATGATGGTTGAGGGTGAAATGAAGGAAGTATCTGAGCAGGATCTCCTTGAGGCTCTCAAGGCTGCACACGAGGCTATCAAGCCACAGTGCCGCATCCAGAAGGAACTCATGAAGGAACTCGGTACAGACGTTAAGCGTGAGTACTGTCACGAGGTAAACGATGACGAACTCAAGGCTGATATCTCAGCTAAGTGCTACCAGCCAGCTTATGACGTAACAAAGCAGGGACTTGAGAAGCACGCTCGTGCAGAGGCTTTCGAAAAGATTCGTGAAGACTACAAGGAGGCTTATGCTGCAGCTCACACAGACCTCTCTGAGGATGAGCTTGAAGAGAAATATACTCTCATCGACCGTTACTATCACGATGTTGAGAAGGACGCTATGCGCCGTTGTATCCTCGATGAGGGTATCCGTCTCGATGGTCGTAAGACTACAGACATCCGTCCTATCTGGTGTGAGGCTTCTCCACTTCCAGGACCTCACGGCTCTGCTATCTTCACTCGTGGTGAGACACAGGCTCTCTGTACTTGTACACTTGGTACTAAACTTGATGAAAAGCTTGTTGATGGTGCTCTCGAGCGTTACAACATGCGTTTCCTCCTCCACTATAACTTCCCTCCATTCTCAACAGGTGAGGCTAAGGCTCAGCGCGGCGTAGGCCGTCGTGAGATTGGTCACGGTCACCTTGCTTGGCGTGGTCTCAAGGGACAGATCCCAGAGGATTATCCTTACACAGTACGCGTCGTTTCAGACGTGCTTGAGTCTAACGGTTCTTCTTCTATGGCTACAACTTGTGGTGGATGTCTCGCCCTCATGGACGCAGGTGTTCCAATCAAGAACCCAGTAGCTGGTATCGCAATGGGTCTTATCAAGAACCCAGGTGAGGACAAGTACGCTGTACTTTCTGATATCCTTGGTGATGAGGACCACCTTGGTGATATGGACTTCAAGACTACAGGTACAAAGAACGGTCTTACTGCCACACAGATGGATATCAAGTGTGACGGTCTTTCATACGAAATCCTTGAGAAGGCTCTCATGCAGGCTAAGGCAGGTCGTGAGCACATCATGGGTGAGATGATGAAGACTATCTCTGAGCCACGTGCAGAACTCAAGCCACACGTACCACGTATCGAGCAGATCATCGTACCTAAGGAGTTCATCGGTGCTATCATCGGTCCTGGTGGTAAGATTATCCAGCAGATGCAGGAAGATACTGGTGCTACTATTACCATTGATGAAGAGGATGGTGTAGGAA
>JAGCWG010000316.1 GCA_017961965.1 Bacteroidaceae bacterium
AAAGTACATTAAAATATGAAAAAGTATATTGATTTTTTTGGTATTTTTATGCAATAATTTTAACTTTGCAAAAAATTAGGGAAAAAAAAGAAAATATTCATATATATATTATGCTATAGGACAAGAACCTTACGATTTTCATTGGTTGTAAGGGGAAAGAGTCGAGAGGCTCGAGTCCACCCCAATAGAAATATTTAACATTTCACCTGATTATTCCTGCGCTGCGAAGTGCGGGAATAGTTTTTTTAGGGGGGTAATGAGTATTTAGCATTATCAGAAAAAACAATATAACATATGTTTAACAGCCGTTAAACAATAAACCAAATGATTGTTTAACGGCTGTTAGATATTCTCCTTTCCGAAGGCATAAATATGCGACTTGAGACTTGACATTCGTTTACAAGTCACTTACTTCCACGAATCCGTTCATTACACAATATACGATGATGTCGGCAAGCGAACGTGCCTCCAGTTTCTCCATGATATGTGTACGGTGGGTGTTTACCGTTGTAGTGCTTATGTTTAGCTTGTCAGCAATCTCCTTGTTGATGAAACCTTTTGCAAGGAGTACAGCGACTTCTATCTCGCGAGGGGATAGGATAAGTTCCTGTGTAGGTGGCTCAACAGGCATTCCGTCCATTGGATGCGGATGTCCCATAAAATGTCCACCCATCGGATGACCTTCCATAGGGTGTCCCATCGGATGTCCTCCTGGATGTGGCATGGCGTTGCCACGTCGCAAGTCTGGACCTGGATGTCCAGGACCATGTCCAGAACCATGGAGAGAAAGAATGGATTTGACAAGCATCTTCTCGCTTTGGCACACGTTGAGTGTCTTCATACCGTTAATCTGCATATCACCATTAACGAGTATTACTGATTTGCGTGCATTGTCGCGGAAGAAAGCCGTGTGCTCGAAGTATATGCGTGATGCTACGAAATAATGCACGAAACTCTTGGATGCAGAAGCATCCCTCAGTTCTTCAAATGAGTTGAACACTTGGATGTCTGCAGGCATGATGTCCTTAATAATCTGCTGAAGACCTATGCCTACAAGCATATTAGAGTCAATAATCGCAATTGATAATCCGTGCATATATTCTATTATTTACGATTCCGATGTTTTGCGTGTGCAAAGTAAATAAAAAATATTGACATGACAAATCCTTATTAGTGATGATTTTTATATAGTGTGTTATGAAGAACAAGTATGAAGGTATAATGTCTTTAGTCCATTATTGGTCTAAAGCCCTTGCACACATCAAGGTTTTGATGTGCACGATACTTGCACTTAAAGTGTCAATTTCTTCTTTTCGGCATAATTAACCGCAAGCAATGATGTCAACGAAGTAAGATTTTGTGTAATTTTGCGCCACAAAACTAAACCAAAGCAATAATAATGAATGATTTTAAGACGATATTTGAAAGTCGCTATACATGGATAGAGGGCTTCATGCGTAACGTACGACGTTACTCAAACAAGCCAGCCATGATTTTTCCTGAGAAGGATAAGACATGGACTTATAAGGAACTGAACGAGGATTGTAACCGCCTGTGCAACGCACTCGTTGCTGACGGAGTAAAGAAGGGCGATGTGGTTATGCTTCAGATGCTCAACTGTCCTGAGTTCGCATTTGCATATATTGCTTGCCACAAGCTTCATAGCGTGTGCTGTCCTGTAAGCTTCCGCCTCAGCGAAGGAGAGATGGCTTTCAATATTGACGATTCAAAGCCAAAGGTAATCATCTGCTGCAAGTCAAAGAAGGAGAGCGTACTTGAAGCTATCAGTCTTGCTTCACACAAGCCAGAACGTCTGGTTGTGATTGACCGACCAACAGATGAACTTGCAACTTCATACGAAGACTATGTTCGTGACTCATCAGCTGATGAGCCACCTTTCACATGCGAATACAACATCTACGACGAGACAACACGTCTCTACACATCTGGAACTACAGGCAAGCCTAAGGGCGTTGCTCTCACAAGCATCAACGAGGTGCTCTCAGCACATGACGTGATGATTCACTTCCCGATGTCGTATAAGGATGTGACAATGAACACCACTCCTTGGTTCCACCGTGGAGGACTTCATTGTGCTGGTCCTTGCCCTGCATTCTATGCTGGTTCAACCATCGTCATCATGGGCAAGTTTGAGGCAGACACAACTCTCAAGTACGTAAGCCGTTACAAGATTACATTCCTTGTCGGAGTACCAACAGTCCTTGAGGAACTTGCAGACGAGCAGGAGCGTAAGGAGTACAATATCTCCACTCTCAAGGGTATCGTCACAATGGGTAGTCCTCTCGAACGTAGTGCATGCATACGCTACCAGAAGGTACTCACACCAAACATCTTCAATGGCTACGGAACGACAGAGACATTCTGGAACACGTTCCTACGTCCATTCGACCTTCCTGAGAACGCAGGAACAGCAGGAGCATCATGTGTCGATGACGATGTACGTGTAGTAAAGGTTTACGAGGACCGCAAGGCTGAGCCAGACGATGTTGTTGCTACAGACGGCACAGAGGTGGGCGAGGTAATAATCTGCTCTCCAGCCAAGTCACCATATATATATTATGGCAACGAGGAAGAGACAAAGAAGAAGTACTACCACGGATTCATCTACACCAACGACCTTGCAACATGGGACGAGAACCAGTTCGTGACAATCATCGGCCGTAAGGACGACATGATTATCTCTTCAGGTGAGAACATCTATCCTACAGAGATAGAGGCTGTGCTCAACATACACCCAAAAGTCAAGGACTGCATCGTCACATCTGTTCCTGACAAGATACGTGGACAGATTGTAACTGCTTACATCGTAGTAAATGATGACTCACTTACTCCTGAGGAACTTGACGAGTATTGCAAGCAGAGTCCTAACATTGCTAACTTCAAGCGTCCACGCTACTATCGTTTCACACAGCAGATTCCTTTCAACGCAACAGGAAAGAAGTTGCACGTCAAGATTAAGGAAACTGCAGTTGACGATCTCAAGAACGGTTTGCTATATAGGGTATAAAAAATAATATATAATTTAGCGGTGATTTAACATAGTTTGAACAGTTTTCAAATGATGTTAAATCACCGCTAAATTGTTTTCCCAATACACGCACATAAATGATTGATAACGCAAGGAAACCGGTGAACGGAAACACTAATTATTCCATAATCTTTCGGAAAAACACTTGTTAAACGGTGATTGAGCAGTGTTTATTTGCCGTTTGAGCCGTTGAGGTCCTTTAGCAATATTGTATCATTGGCTGTGGCATCAGCTATCATCATATCAACATAGTCCTTGACATCTGCAGAAGAATGGGCAATGGTGTCATGTCCACTATGGAATATCTTGCGGACAAAGTCGCCAACGGTCATCCTTTCGACTGAAACAGTTGGATAATACTCTTGTTCCCCACCCTTATGCTCCACGCTATGGATAAGCCCGGAATGAATGAGTTCGTCTATGGCATAGGAAACATATATATAAGAGAGACGTGTGTCCTTCACAAGTGTCTGCTTTGTGGTCGATTTGCTTGCTATAAAGTTACGCACAAGGACACTGGCAACAGTAAGCATCACTTGTATCTTGGCACGTAATGACAGTTCCTCAAGTATCTTGTTGTCGTGGATGCTCCATCCCTTGACGAGCATACGCATCTGGAGCACCATGTTGAGTTTGGCTCCGAGGAGGCATATAATCCATGAGATAAGCGTCCAGATAAGGAAGAACGGTATGGCTGCAAAGCTACCATAGACCTTGTTGTAGTTGAAGAGGATGTTCTGGAACTCCAGATAACAGAAGTGCCATACGGTGAGCGACACGCCAGCCACTATACCGGAATAGATGGCACCACGCCAACGTACGGTTGTCTCAGGGAGAGCCTTGTATATAAGGATAAAAGCAACGCTCACCACAAGGCATCGCATGACCCAGTTGGAGAACTTGAAATAAGGATTGACAACTGCCTCCACCTGTCCCGTAACGGCGCCAACCATGAGTATGGCACCTGGAAGGACGATAAGAAAGAACACGTTTAGCGGAAGACGTCCGAACCATCCACGGTTGGTACTTACGTTCCATATCTCATTGAAGATATCCTCAATCTTACACATGGCATTGTTGGCAGTATAGAGGAGAGCAAGTACAGCCACTCCGAAGATCCAGCCTGAGTTAGCCTTGGTCATCTCCACACTCTTACTGACGGACATGAGTACCTGATCCATGATGTCGCCAGCACCAATAAGGTTCTCTATCTGTGTCCACATCATATCTTCCATGCCAAAGCCCTTTGCAACGGCAAAGATGATTGCAAGTATAGGCACGATGGACATGATGGTACTGTACGTAAGGTCGGCAGCCTTGCGTGTTATCTTCTCCTCGATGAAGAGTTCAACGAGCGAGAAGATTGTGATGAAGAAGCCGACGATGCGTGACTCACGGATTGATTCACCATAGAGTACCCAACCATCGTAGAAGATGAAGCCAAGCTTATCTTCTGCCTTTATAAACGCCTTGTATATATCCTTTAACTGAGTCATAATTCATTTCAAAATTCAAAATTGAGACTCTATCGTCCAATTACATTTTGAATTTTTAATTTTTAATTTTTAATTTTCCAAGTGCCTTACTCTCTGCAGGAGCGTAGGATGAGAATACTCCATAAACACCACCAAAGGATGTGGAGTAAGGTTGGCAAGACTATTTGCCGACATACGTTTCAATCCGCTGCTTACAGCATTGCCAAGTCCGTTGACACGTGCAAACTCGTCTGCCTGCCACTCATGCTTGCGTGAAGATATATTCAGGAGCATGGAGAGTACAACATCCACAGGGCTGTAGAGCATGGAGAACACCATGATGTTGACATGGAACGAAGGCTCTGCACATCCTGCCGCATTGGCAATATATGTATTGTCAATAACAAGACTGAAGACATAGAGCATCAAGAGCGTTGTACAAGCACTAACGGCAAGTCCCTTTAGCGTGTGGTGATGCTTATTGTGTCCTATCTCATGCGCAAGCACACCTACAATCTCCTCCACGGACAACTGCTGTATGAGAGTATCATAAAGCACAATACGCTTGCGGAAACCGAAACCTGTGAAGTATGCATTGGCATGAGTGCTGCGCTTTGAGCTGTCCATCACGTATATGTCCTTGATACCGAAGTTCACCTTCCTGGCAAATGCCTCAATGGCAGTCCTCAGCTCGCCTTCCTCCAATGGTGTCTGCTTGTTGAAGAGAGGAACGATGATGTCAGAATAGAACAACTGGAAGAACATCATGACTGCCATAAGGAATGCCCATGCAGCCAACCAGAAGTATTCTGGGAACAATCCATAGAGGAATACCACAACGGATATTATAGCTCCCATGATAACCACATTGAGAAGAGTTGACTTCACCAAGTCCAAGAAGAATGTCTTGTGAGTGGAACGGTTGAACCCGAACTTCTCCTCTATGACAAATGTGTGGTAATAGTTGATTGGAATATCTATGACACTTGTGATGACATAAAGAATGCCCATGAACATAAGTGCCATGAGGATAGGATTCTCCGATACACCACGCACCACGCCATCAATCCAAGCGAATCCGCCAAAGGCAAAGAGACCAAGTGTACAAAGCGTGTTGATGATAGTGGTAAACACTCCCACCTTACGGTTGACAAGCGAATAAGCCTGTTGTTTCTTATATGCCTCGTCATCATATATCCCTGACAATTCCGCAGGTATAGGTTGATGCGAAGCCTTATGATTGAGATATGTGAGCGTGATGCTGAGAGCAAACTCCGCCACAACAATTAGAATAATTAAGAAGAACATGTATATTATAAATTTTCGTTTTTGCTTTTACTTGTTGCAAAATTAGCCATAATTATTGAATTTACAAATGACACAGCAGAGTATTTTGATTTATTGAGCACAAGTACACATAGTTTCCCTACGAGGAGACTAAAGTCTCTTGCCCGTGAGACTACAGTTTCTTGCACAAGAGTCTACAGTCTCACGG
>JAGCWG010000317.1 GCA_017961965.1 Bacteroidaceae bacterium
CTCTTCTGCAAGCGTGCCGGCATAGAACCGACAATAGGACATCTTAAATCGGATTACCGTTTAGGCCGCAACTTTTACAAAGGTGTGGTCGGGGATTCTATAAACATATTGCTGGCGGCTGCCGCATATAACTTCAAAAGAGCGATGAAAGTTCTTTTGGCTCCGATTTTGGATACACTCAAAAAAATGATCGAGATGCTATTTTGTAACAGCATCTCGATGAAATATACTTTTTAAGGGACGACTACTTACTTGAAAGAAATCACCACCGCCATGATGTATCAGCATCATGGCGGTGGTGATTTTCTTATCCAGATTCCATTCCCCATTTATAGGCATTTGGATGGATATATTATAATGTGCAAACAGACTAGTGCTAGTCCGCGAACAAACTAGTACTAGTTCGCATTACAGACTAGCGCTAGTCGGTATTACAAACTAGCACTAGTCTGAGCGGTTGTTTCCGTGAGCCGTTTGCGCCTTCGGAATATTCTATCTCGTGACGATAGTCCTGATGGTCTCGCTTAGGTTCATCTTGTTGAACTTTTCCTTGTATGGGTCTGGCTTTTTGAACTTGTGGAAGTTTGGACTGATGGTCAAAGGCTTTGTCCTTTGCGTGGTGTCTTTGCTGTTTATGCGCAGGCGTACAATTCCCTTTATGCTGTCGGTGCAGAGCTTTTGCTTGGCGTGACACAGCGTGTCGCACTTTGTTGCTGGCTTGTTGTTCTGGCTTTGTGCATAAACATTATTGGTTGCCATGACCAATGCCGTCATTACTACGAATCTTGAGGCTATTGTACTAATGCCATAATTTTGTTTTGCCGTTGTTTTCATGCTACCTCCATTTTTATATTTAACACCTGCAAGTATAATACACGCCTTATCCTCTTGTCTCATTTATCACATCTGTGGCAATATATCCGTCGCTGAAGAGGTAGAGCTGTGTTGACGGGTCGTGAAGTTGCTCACATGCCTTGGATGTGTAGAAAAGGTCAAGAGCCTTTTCAGGCGGAATGCCGAGGCGGTCGGATAGGATGGTGACAATCCTGCCTATCTTGTTCCATAAAAGTAAATCGCTTAACATGATACTATATATTATATGATTCAACAAATGACATACACTCATCTATCGCCTTCTGACTGGTGATGCATAGCTGGTTGTTCGGCTTGTGTCTTGACAGTTCACGTAGGGCGGCATCAAGCGGCATCAGGTTCGACATGTATGCTTCAACGGTATCTATTACCCGGTCATTTGCCACACCGCCTTCTATCACGTCGTATTGTTCATAGTCCTTTCCTCCCATACGGTTTGCAACTATGAACTGAAGCCATGCTTCGTCATAGTGCTCGAAACAATGGTAACGAAACGCAGCCTTTATCTTGTCCATGTCCAATTCATACACATTGACGATGCCAACTGCTGCCTTGATGCGTTGCATACGCTCTGCCCATGATTCTGCCTGAGCCTTTATGTCCGTGACATAGAAACCCTGCCCGAAGTCAAGTTGTGGTCTGCCTGCTGTTACGCTCGGCTTGTCAACCACGGATATGCCGCCATGATATATTCTCATACGTAGTTGTTGTTTAGTTTGTCTTCCCTTACCTTCAGTGCTTCAAGCACGTCCTCCGTTACGATGTTACGACTCTGGGTGTGCAAAATGTCGTAGCTTGGATATATCAGGTCGCGGAACAGTTCCACACGTTTCATGCGTCGGTACATCTCCGTTGCAGCAATCTGCAATCGTCGTGCGGCAGCCTCAACGCATGAGGAAGCGAATATGTTGCGTAGTTGTTCGTCTGATGGATACTCATATCCGTTGTCAGACATAAAACCTTTCAGATTCATTGTTGCTCGTAATTGATTGTAACTTCAAACACCTGCAAAGATAAAACAAATATGTTGTAAAGCAAAGGATAACGGATGCTTTTTCGGTTTGTTGTCGTGTCATTACCCTTATTTGTCGTGCAGCCAACGGGTTATTCCGTAGTATGATACGGTGAGGTTGTAGGTCGTGATGCGACCGACGCCGTTGCCGAAGTCTGAGAGACTGACGGATGGTGTGATGCGTATGCCACGGTAGCAGTTGCGCTTGCCGTACCAGCCCTCGTCAAGTCGTAAGGAACGCCAGAGGGGAATGTCAATGGCGATTCCTGTGCCGTAAGTGAGGGCTGTTATGCTTGGTGAATAATCCTTCTTGTTTGCTTTCTTTGACTGGTCTGGGAATGCATAGTCCTCAACTCCAAGGCGCAGGATTGGGGCAATCGAAATACTGCGTGTCTTGAGTGCTTTTGCACCGAAAGTGAGCATTGCTTTTCCGTTGTTTACGCCTTCGCCTTTCTCTATGTTTCTCTCACTTGTGACAATATCTCCGTGACAACCGCCTCCGAAACTGAACTGTAACTCCGTGCCAAGGAAGAACCTTGAGTCGAAGTGATAGTGAAAGCCGAAGTCGAGACCGTAGGTGTTGCATAGTCCGCCTCCCTGTGGGAAGTTGCTTAATAAGCCCCAGTGCCAGTCCCATCCGCCTTTCTCACGGAGGTTGACAGCATATTGGGCAGGATGTAGAATATCCTTCAGTTCGCGGACGGACTTCTCGTGGTAGTTGTTGACTTCTGCCGTGTCCTTGCCATAGTTCGTAAGTTCGTTGAACAGGTCAACTGCTGCCTGAGCCCTCGTCTCGTGGTAGTTGTGGTGCGGATATTCCCAGATGTCGCTTGATGCTCTGTCTGCGGTCTTGATTCGTGCATACTTCTCTGCTATGTTCATGATGACCTGTGCATACTTTTGCACATGCTCGTCATCCTTGTACTTAGGATTC
Organism: Bacteroidaceae bacterium; assembly: GCA_017961965.1. The sequence continues at coordinate 2,820 of JAGCWG010000317.1, forward strand.
AACTGGCAGAAGTCGTAGTCGATGGCGGCTTCGTAGTTGTCGTATTGATAATGTATGCCGTCAATGTTCTCCTTCTTCAGTTTGTATAGGAATGAGTAGCGCACCACGGCAGTTATTGAATCGTGTTTTGTCTTTCCTCCTTCAAAACGGTGGAGCGATACAGGTCCGTTGCTCCAGCGCTCCTTGTTGTCCCAGTACGATGGTACTTGTGTGTATATGCTGTCAAGTTTTGGCATATTGCTGTCGGTCATGATTTGTGCGTTTGCATCTGTGGCAAACATCTGTGTGTACAGGGCTGTCATGGCGATAATGGATTTTGTATTTAGTTTCATGTCTTGTTATGGATTAAAATTTGTTCGGATGCAAAGTAACAACATTTTCTCCAACCGACCAAATGTCAGGGCAGCCATTTCTATTCTCTCTGCTATCTGCGGTTGTCAAATCCGGCAAAAGCGGGTACAAAAGACGTTGATAAGTGGTAACAGGTTCTGTTTGACAAAGAAGAATATTATGAATATATAAAAAGCGACAACTGCCGTTGGCAATTGTCGCTCTAATGTTATGTTGTAAGTTGTTCTTACTTCTTGAGTGGAATACCGAGTTCCTTGAAGCTATCAACGAGGATAGAAACACAGCGGTCAACCTGCTCTTTTGTGTGGGTTGCCATGAGTGCAACACGAACGAGAGTGTCCTGTGGAGCACATGCTGGTGGAACTACTGGGTTGATGAATACACCCTTCTCGAATGCAAGCTTTGTAACCTGGAATGTCTTGATTGCATCGCGTACATAGAGTGGGATGATTGGGCTTTCGCTGTCGCCAAGCTCGAAACCTGCCTGCTTGAACTGCTCAAGTGCATAGTTTGTAATCTTCCAAAGGTTTTCCTGACGCTCAGGTTCGTTCTGGAGGATGTGAAGAGCCTCAAGTGCAGCTGCTGTAGCAGCAGGAGTATTTGAAGCTGAGAAGATGTAAGTTCTTGAAGTGTGACGAATCATGTTGATTGTCTCCTTGTCTGATGCGATGAATCCACCGATAGATGCGAGTGACTTAGAGAATGTACCCATGATAAGATCAACATCATCTGTCAAGCCGAAGTGGTCACATGTACCACGACCGTTGCGACCGAATACTCCGATACCATGTGCCTCGTCAACCATTACAGAAGCGTTGTACTTCTTCTTGAGTTCGATAATCTGTGGAAGCTTAGCAAGGTCACCTTCCATAGAGAAGAGTCCGTCTGTTACGATGAGCTTGATAGCCTCTGGCTGGCAACGCATCAACTGGCGCTCAAGATCTTCCATATCGTTGTGCTTGTAGTGGAAGAACTGTGAGAATGAAAGACGACGTCCATCTACGATAGATGCGTGGTCGCGGTCGTCACCGATGATGTAGTCGTTACGTCCAGTAAGACATGAAACAACTCCTGAATTAACTGTAAAACCTGTAGAATAAACAAGTGCTTCGTCTTTTCCGATAAATTCAGCCAACTCGTGTTCAAGTTGAACGTGGAGGTCAAGTGTACCATTGAGGAATCGAGAACCAGCACATCCTGTACCGTACTTCTGGATTGCCTTGATAGCAGCATCACAAATACGCTTGTCGTATGTGAGTCCCATGTAAGAGTTTGAACCGAACATGAGGACTTTCTTGCCGCTCATAGTCACCTCTGTGTCCTGGTGGCTGTCAATTTCTCTGAAGTAAGGATAAATACCAGCCTCCATATATTTCTGAGGCTCTCTATACTTACTTGCTCTTTCTTGTAATAAACCCATAGTCAATTTTATAACACACTTGTGTGTATATCTCGGTGCTTTTTTAGGGCAGAGATATCAATGAATAGTGTGCGTATTTTTTGATTTTTTAGTATTCAGTTTAGAATTTATATCATTTAGGCTGCAAATTTACAAAAAAATCCACTTTGAAACGCACTTGTTGTTAAAAAAAATCGTTTGGAAGTAAAAAGTATTGACTCTTTGCAATAATTGGAGTAGAAAATCGTACTTTTGCATTGCATTTTAGGTTAATTAGATTCTTGGCGTCTGTTTTCCCCCTGTTTTATATGATGGTAGTGGGGGAGGTTTATGGATTACGTTTGATGGTTAAGGGTCTTGAGAAGAATGGTGGGGAAGAATGTTCCTCTTTTCCCATGAATACTTCCAGACTTAAAGACATAAAAATGCTTTAATCCAAGACATAAAAACTTAAGAACTCAAAAACTAAAACGTCAGACGCATTTGTGTAAGATTTTTTTATTTCTATGTTAGAAACAAAAAGAATAATATTTGTGGTCAATCCTATTTCCGGTACTACGGGAAAGAAAAGGATATTGCAACTTATAGAGAGCCGTCTTGATAAGGAGAAATATAGTTATGATATTGTTACAACAAAGTATCAAGGTCATGCTACCGAGATAGCAAGGGCTGCTGCAAACCAAGGTGTGGACATTGTGTGTGCTATAGGTGGTGATGGAACTGTCAATGAGACAGCCCGTGCGCTTGTGCATACAGAGACGGCTCTTGCCATCATACCTTGCGGTTCGGGTAATGGTCTTGCAAGACATCTTCATATTCCTGTTGACCCGATAGGTGCTATAAAGGTTCTTAACGAGGGTTATATTCAACCTATGGATTATGGACTTGTCAACGAACATCCTTTCTTTTGTACCTGTGGTGTGGGATTTGATGCATTCATCTCTATGCGCTTTGCTCAGGCAGGAAAGCGTGGACCTCTTACATACGTAGAGAATATTCTTAAGACGGGTCTCCAGTATAATCCGGAGACATACGATGTGGAGGTGGAGGATGATGCCAAGAACAAGACTTCATATAAGGCATTTCTCATATCATGTGCCAATGCTTGTCAGTATGGCAATAATGCTTATATTGCACCTCAGGCATCTGTGCGTGATGGTTTGCTTGACGTGACAATCATAGAGCCTTTTGGTGCTATTGATGCTCCTGCAATATCGTTCCAGTTATTCAATGGAACACTTGATAAGAATAGCCGTATCAAGACATTCCGTTGCAAGAAACTTCATATTCATCGTCAGGACAAGGGTGCAATTCATTATGATGGTGACCCGATAGTGACTGGTAAGGATATGGATGTCGAGATTGTTCCTCAAGGTATTCTTTGTGTAGCTTCTTCCTCAGAAGGTATGGTGGCTCCAGCTGAGAATATTCAGAATTTCATAGCCGAGCATTTTAATGAGATGTATCTCCGTTCAGAAGAACTTCTTCAGCGAAACCTCATAATGAAGCAACGTATTGGAAAACTCAATTCGGACATTATGCGTAAGTTGTCTGGAAAGAGGAAGGAAGAATGATTCTTGATATATTTGACATAAAAAAAAGAGCAAGCCAACGTAAATGTTGCTTGCTCTTTTTTTATTTCTTGTTGTTGTTATTGTTATTATTCATTGGAGGTCTTCTGTTGAATCTGTGCATTGCACCCATCTGGAAAGTGTAGATGTGATGGCGAACCATGAAGACTTTTTTCCATGAGATGATTGTGTGGAACTTCTTGTAGTATGATTTTTCCAACTTGTTTATTTGGATGTCGTAGTCAAGACTCTTGTTGATGATGTCTTCATATTCTGAATCTGAAACATCCTTGTTGAAGAGGTTCTTGTAGAGTGCTCTCTGCTGGTCGCTGAGTTCTTTCTTTTTGCATATCATCTCGTGGATGAGAGGGAAAAGCTTCTCACATTCCTGTGGTGTGAGTTCAGCACCTCGTTTCACATGTTCCTCCAGTCCTTTTTTGTATGCTTCTACGGAGAAATCCTTTTTCCCCTGGTTGCCAGGATTTCCTTGGGCTCCCCATTGTGCATACATTATTGTCGTGGAACAGAACAATAGTATGTAGATTAATACAGATTTCATAATAGTACTAAAAATTGGAAGTGTGAAAATACTATACTATTCATTAGTATGTCTCGCCAGATAGATAGGCGTAAACATCGTCTCCATCGTAAAGTGCGTAGGAGAGAAGGTCTTCCTCTGCAAGTGTTGAAGCAGATTCTGTCTTTGCACTTGCAATGGCGTTAGCATTGTCAGTAGTCTGACTTGTCGTGAATACATTAAGAGTGAGTACTATTGCCACGCATGCAGCAGCAGTACTTGTGAGGCTAATCCAGAATGACTTGCGTGTCCACATGCCAACTGTCTTAGTTGTGTGAATGTCCGTATCCACACGACCAACGTCCTCACTATCGATGCGCTCCATCACTCTCTGAGTGAGGTTGTCAAAGTAACCTGCAGGTACCTTGAAAGCATCCTTGTCATTAAGTTTGTTGATGTCGTTGTTGATAACCATAATCATTCCTTTTTTTGTATGACTCTTATATTATTCAATGGTTTAATCCTATTTATTGTTTTTTTTATTTTTATGCTGTTTTCCGCAATAAAGCAAAAGTCAATAATAAAGAATTCTGAATTTCCTAAAGTTCCTTGGACTTAACGTAAGCGGTAATCTTTTGTACCGCATGGAAGAATGAGGCCTTGAGTGCACCTACGCTTGTACCTGTAACTTGTGCCATATCCTCGTACTTCATTTCCTCGTAGTATTTCATTGTGAATACTGCCCTTTGCTTTTCTGGTAGCGTAGCTATTGCCTGTTGGAGAAGTACCTGTGCCTCGTTGCCGTCATAGTATTCATCACTTTCAAGCTTGTTTGCTATGCCGTCGTCAAGGTCATCTATGGACAGATTATTCTTTTTCTTGCTAAGGAATGTGAGGCTCTCGTTGTATGCAATCCTATACAACCATGTATATAGCTGGGAGTCACCCTTGAAAGCACCGATGCTGTTCCATGTCTTGAGGAATACGTTCTGAAGTATGTCGTCAGCTTCATCATGATCCACTACCAAATGACGAATTTGCCAATATAGCTTGTTGCTATACCGGCTAACCAATTCCTCGAAGGCTTTCCTTCGGGTGCTTTCGTTCTGAAGTCTGTTGATTAGGTCGCGTTCGTCAAACATGGTTGGTGTTCGTAAAAATAAAGTGTGGTCTCCTGTATGTATATACAGTTTAAGCCCACACTTCGTGTATATCGTAGCAATACATTGATTGCGTATTATTTCAAGTAAACCTTTCTTGCTGTCTTGCCTACCTTGATGATGTAGCAACCTGACTTCAAGTTGTTCAAGTCAATTGTTTTGCTTGGACTGTCAATGCGCATTGTATATACTTCCTCTCCTGTGATGCTATATACTGCGAGGGTAGTGTTTTCTGCGTTCTTGATGGTCAGGGTCTTTCCGTTTACTGAGATAGTCACAGGCTGTACTTCCTGTTCTATAGCAGCATCAATGAATTCTGTCTCTGCTTCTGCTGCGAACATTGCCGTAGTAGGAAGCAAAGCCATCATTGTTATGCCTAATATGTTTTGTATAAGTTTACGCATAAGTATTTAGGTATTGATTATTGTGCAAAAATATTTTGTTTTATTTAAATAAACAAATTTCACGCACAATATTTTTCATTTTATGGCGTTACTTCAGTCTTTTTAACATTTACATGTACATCCAATCAGACTTTTATGCACATATTTTCATTTGCAAGTATTGTGTCAGGAAATACTTCCTTACACTCGTTGAGTATTTCTTCCTCATTCTCATATCTTGCCGAGAGATGTCCCACGATGAGTTTCTTTGCATTTGACAGCTTTGCCATTTCTGCCGCCTGATGTGTGGTGGAGTGGAAAGTCTTTTTGCTAAGTAACTCGTGCTCTTTCTTGAATGTTGCTTCGTGATAGAGCAAATCTACTCCTTGGAGTTGTTCTGCATTGTCTGGCTTGAACATTGTGTCTGAGCAGTAGGCATAACTCCTTACTGGGTCGGCTGGGGTAGTGAGGATGTTGTTTGGGATTATCTCTCCGTCAGGCATCACGTAATCCTGTCCAGCCTTGATGTTGTTGATGTAACAAACAGGTATGTTGTACGCATCTATTACGTCTCGAAGTATGTGACGTGGCAGTTGCTTCTCCCTGAAGAGAAAACCACAGCAACGAATCTTGTGCTTCAGCGGTATTGTCTCTACTGTCACAGAATGGTCTTCGTAGATTACTTCCCTTGACTTAGTGTCAATCTCGTGAAGCACGATGTCATA
>JAGCWG010000318.1 GCA_017961965.1 Bacteroidaceae bacterium
GCACTTGTTCCTGAGGTAATCACAGAGGCAGAATATCGTACAGGAAACCGTCCTGCTGCTACCGTTAATGCTCTTGCTGGTGTTGCATTCAAGGCAGGCTTCTCTATCGCAGGTTGGATTACTCCATTGGTAATGGGAATGATTGGTTTCGACCTTGCAAGTGAGGAATCAGCTCTTCCTGTTGCACCTGATGCGTGGTTTACTGTTACTTGTGTGTTTGCTCTTATCGGTTTCGTTCTTTTACTCCTTTGCTTCACAGGTTGTAAGGAACGTATCGCAACAACACCAGAGAAGCCTGTAACATACGGCGAGATGTTTGCAGAATTCAAGGCAAACAAGTGTCTCCAGTTGATGCTCAGCATCTTCGTGGTTGTGTTCCTCGCATCATTCATCAGCGCACCAGTAAACGCTTACTATCCAAAGCTTGCCAATTATTCTGCAAGTGCTCAGGAGACAATCCTCTGGTTCACATGTGTCATTCCAGCTGCTCTCCTCGTTGTTGTGGCTTACCTCATCTACAAGTACCCACTTACTGACGAGAAGCTTGACGAGATTAACAGAGAAATAGAGGCAAGGACAAAATAATACAATAAAAAATCGAACCTAATCCTTCGGTAACCCTTCGTTAACCCTTCGTAATTCTTACGTAATGGTTGTCGAAGCAAGAAGGATAAGATAGTACAATACTAATACAATATAACTATGGCAACAAAAACTAAGAAAAGATATGTATTCCCAGAGGATTACATGGCAGACCCATCTGTTCACATCTTTGATGGTAAGATATACATCTATCCAAGTCACGACTGGGAGTGTGAGAATGTAGAAAATGACAATGGCGACCAGTATGTCATGAAGGATTACCACGTTCTTTCTATCGATGGTGACCCTATGACAGGCAAGGTGACTGACCATGGATATGTGCTTCGTCAGGAGGATATTCCTTGGGCAGGCCGTCAGCTCTGGGACTGTGACGTTCAGGAGTATGAGGTCGAGGTTCCTACAAATGCGGAAGAGCAGGCAAAGGGCATGGGCTTCAGCAAGAAGGTGAAGAAGTATATCATGTACTTCCCACTCAAGGATCGTAATGATGTGTTCCACTGGGGTGCTGCCATTGCCGACAATCCAGCAGGTCCATTCATTCCTCAGCCAGCACCAATACCAGGAAGCTACAGCATCGATATGTGTGCTTTCCGTGATGATGCAGATGGCGAGACATACGTTTACTTCGGCGGTCTCTGGGGAGGACAACTCCAGCGTTACAAGGATAATATCCACCTTGAGGAACCATATCTACCAGAAGGCAAGGCAGACTCACTTCCAAGCCGTTGCGTTCGTCTCACTAAGGATGGCCTCAACTATGCTGAGGCACCACGTCCAATCCTCGTGGTTGACAAGGACGGCAATCCTCTCAAGGCAGACGACCCACATCGTTTCTTCGAGGCAAGCTGGATGCACAAGTACAAGGGTAAGTACTACTTCTCTTACTCAACAGGTGACAGCCACCTCCTCTGCTATGCAGTAGGTGACAACCCATACGGACCTTTCACTTATCAGGGTGTTATCCTCACTCCTGTTGTTGGTTGGACTACCCACCACAGCATCATCGAGTACAAGGGCAAGTGGTATCTCTTCCACCACGACAGCGTACCATCAGGTGGAAAGTCATGGCTCCGTAGCCTCAAGGTATGC
>JAGCWG010000319.1 GCA_017961965.1 Bacteroidaceae bacterium
AAAAGAAGAGGTTGTGTCAAAAATAACAGACAGACACGACCTCTTTTAGTTTTTATGCAACAAAGCCCTGATATTCCCCAGCCAGAGCTCATTTACTGTCGTATGTACGTTGTTCCTTCGTCATGACTTCGTTGTCGCTCCGCTATTTCTCTACTATTTCTCTACTATTTCTCTGCTCTCTGTGTTTTCTGTGTTCACCTTCCTATTATTGTTTTCTTTTGTTTTCCTATGTTTTCTTTTGTTTTTATAACTGGCGCCTTGGGCGCACCAAAGTAGCGAACAAAATCCGCGAACAACATTGCATTAGTCACCCTCCCCATAGAGGGGGAGGGTAGGGGAGAGGGTCTTCGGGAGGGCAGGGGAGAGTGTCTTTTAAACGCACAATGGACTGTCTTTACAGACAGTCCACTATTTATAAACCATATATGTTGCAAAACTCTGTGTTACCACATTGTAGTGCTAACTGTATCTAAAATATATGAAATAATTATTATTTAAATTACTGTTTTTTCCATTTAGAATACGCTGCCGTCGTCTGGTGGACTAACTTGTCCGCCACCGCCTTGTCCATTGTTGTTGTCATCGACAATGTCATCCTCAACGGCTATTCCTGACTTCTCATCTACCTTCTGCCAACTTACCTTGCTGGCAAACTCTGCACTGAACTTTGGATGCACCGTCGCTCCGAGCGTGCTCTTGGCATGTGCTGCTGTGAGCATCTTTGCAGTTGCCTCCTTGACGACGTTGCCGTGCTCATCGACCTCGTCCTTTACTGAGACACTGATATTCGGATAGAGGGTGATGAAGTCTTCCCCCAACTGTGTCCTGTGTCCCTTGAGAAGGTTTCTTTGCACTACTGCCATAAACAAGCTTACGGCTGACTTCATTAAAGTTGGCTCGATGCTTGTGTTCTCACAAGCCTCGATGCAGAGTTCGTTGAACTCGAGTGTTCCATTAGGGAGCGGCACGGCATAGAAGCTGTGGCGACCCATGCGAGTGTTTTCTCTCGCAAAGTATTTAACCTTTGCCATAATCAATATATAATTAAAAACAAGGTTAATAATCATCCGCTGCCAGAGTAATCCTCTGCTGCCTTGATGTCAATGTACTACTGTTATTCGTTCATTACAATAGGTTAGATGTTATCGTCCTATACCCTTGGCAACCATTCAGCCATCCATCGCGGCCAGCTTTTGTTACTCATTGTCGGATACATGGCAAAAGTACTGTACATATTTCATACGACCAAATATTTTAACACTTTTTTTTCAGTTAGAGAAAAAATATATTATCTACTGCATCTACATCGCTCTTCAACTGATAAGTCTTCACCTTCTCTGTTGGGTGTTACATGAGTTCGTTTGGTGACATGTTTGTTAAAACACGAATTACACTAATCGGCACGAACTGTCAAGTCCCCTTGTTTGTTTTATTACACTAAGACAACATGGTGTTGTCTGCGAATGGCACTAATTCTGTCCAGCTGTTTATCGGCTAATTTGATTCGTGGTATTAGTATAATTGCAATGCAATTCTTCGTGTACTTGGCTATGCCGTGCTAATGATTCGTTGTTAAACACGTTTCCAACGCATAATCATTTGAGCCATCATTTGAGACAAACGCACCTATTAACTGCACAAATGACGAATGTCAAATAGCGACTACTATTAGGCGAAAATCGACTTTTTGCCTCTTCTCAGTTAAAGACTGCATTTTCGCCTAACTGATGACTCACTTAACTCCTAGTAGGAAACTTAGTGACTTTCCTACTAAGAGTTCACTAAGTTTCCTACTAAGAGTTAAAGTACCCCATAATTGGGAGTAAAACTGGACAATAACTGACGAATAATCGCACAGTGTACTAAAAGGACAAAGAGCAGAAAGCCCCTTCCACTCCCTACAGACCCTCCCCCGACCCCTCCCTAAAGGGCGGGGAGTGGTTACCATAGCTACTATGTACTTAACACAGAAATCACTGAGGATACGGAGTAATAACAACTGAGGAATAATTTAATCCTCCGTGATAAAACTCTGTGTCCTCTGTGCTCTCTGTGTTTTAATGATAATATTGCATTAGTCACACTCTCCACTTGGGTGAGGGCAGGGGATAGGGTCTCTTTATTTTAATCCTACTAAAAACAGGGTGCACCAATAGTTGTTGAGACTATTGATGCACCCTTGGTTATGCAGTGTGAGCCAAGTGTCGTTTGTTATTCTCACTGTACTGTCCACCGGGGAGGGACGGTACTGGTGAGTGCGCAAATTATAACTCTGGACAGATGAGACTCACAGTAGGAATGTTCTTAACCCGATAGTAGCTATGGTAACCACTCCCCGCTCTTTAGTGATGGGCTGGGGAGGTGGTATTACTCATTGCTCATTACTCATTACTCATTTCTTGAAGAGCATTGGAGCCATCTGGTAGAGACTACGACGCCATGTGAGGAACTCGTGGGCAGTGCCCTCAGAGATGTATGACACAGCGTTGTAACCTGCTGCTTTGAGCTCGTCGGCAGCCTGCTTTACACGGTCGGGTCCTTCCTTGCTTCCGCAGCTGATGAAGATAAGCTTTGGAGCGTGGGCTGGTGTAAGCTCCTTAGGAGTATAGATACCGCCAGAGAGGAGACCGTAGTATCCGAATGTCTCTGGACGAGCAAGAGTGATGTTGTGTGTCTCCATACCGCCCATTGAGAGTCCAGCCATTGCACGGTTGTTCTTGTCTGCCTTTGTGCGGAAGTGACTGTCAACGTATGGAACGAGTTCGTCAACTAACACCTTTTCGAAGTCCTTGTAGTTGAATGAGCCGATAGAACCGAAGCGTGCCTCGTTTGTCATACCATAAGTCATGACGATGATGAATGGCTCGCACTTTCCGTCTGCAATGAGGTTGTCCATGATGAGGTTGGCGTGACCCTGGTTGCTCCATGCAGTCTCGTCCTCGCCCCATCCGTGCTGGAGATAGAGCACTGGGTACTTCTTCTTAGGATTCTTGTCGTACTCTGCTGGAGTGTAAACAAATGCGCGACGCTCGCTGTTGGTGCTTGGAGAGTGGAAGAGAATCTGCTGTACGTTGCCGTGTGGCACGTTGCGCTCTGCGTAGAAGTCCTTGTCATGTGCAGGTATCTCGATACCGCTTTCCCAACGAACGGAGCCGTAGTAGTTCTTTGAACCAGGGTCGTTAACGACACCTCCGTCAATAGTGAGGTGGTAGTAGTGGAAGCCTTCGTCCATAGGACCTCCAGTTGTTCCTACCCATACTCCCTCCTTGTTCTTGTGAAGTACAGTACCACCGCTTCCACCGAGTCCGAGGCTGACGATGACTGACTTTGCATCAGGTGCCTCGACGCGGAAGCGTGCATAGCCCTGTGAGTTCACCATTGGGTACTGCTGTCCAGGCTGGTTGGTAGTGCAAGGCACGAAGTCTTCCTTTACGACTGCGTTGTCGAGGGCAGCGTTGAAGTTCTTAACTACGCTGAAGGCCTTCTTTGCCTTGAGGTCCTTGTCGAAGAGTAGTGGGTAGTTGTTTGTTCCGAGCCATGAGTCACGGTCACTGACGTTCCAGAAAGTGACACACTTCACTACGTCCTTGTGCTTGCGGAGTACGCGGAAGATTTCTGCATATTGGTTCTCCTGAAGCGTCTTGATGTAAGGTTTGATGTCAATCTTGTCCCTGCGGAACTGGAGCTGTCCTCCCATTTCCTCGTTGGCACGTACGTCAAGCTCTGTGATGTGGATGTTCTTTACTATCTCTGAGTACTTTGTAATGGCAGCGTCGATGTCTTCTGCACTTGGACCGTAGATGTTGTAGTGTCCCTGCATACCGATACCGTCAATAGGAACGCCGGCATCCTTCATCTTCTTTACCATGTTATAGATGAGGTCACGCTTGGATGGTGTTGCAGCGTTGTAGTCATTGTAGAACAAGAGGGCGTTAGGGTCTGCCTCGCGTGCAAACTCGAATGCCTTTGCAATGAACTCGTCCCCGTAGTTCTTGAAGAGCTCAGACTGACGGTAAGGTGACGGATTGCGGTTCCAAGGTGTAGGATTGGCGTTCTCTGCCATAGCCTCGTTAACCACGTCCCAGCAGTAAACGATGTCCTTGTAACGGTTGACAACAGTGTGGATGTGGTCGCGAAGACGTGCGTAGAACACTTCCTTCTTGACTGGCTTTCCCTTTTTGTCGTACATCATCCAGTTGCAGAACTGTGAGTGCCATACAAGGCAGTGTCCACGGAGCTTGATCTTGTGCTCGCGGCAGAAGTTAGCTATCGCGTCTGCGTTCTCCCAGTTCCATACATCCTCCTTAGGGTGTAACTCACCAGACTTCATGTCATTTTCAGCCGTGATGCTGTTGTAGTTGTCAAGCACAATCTTTACCTCTTCAGGGTTGCCGATATTGCGCCTGTTCACTGCTACTCCTACAGAGAAGTAGTCCTTGTACGCCTCACTGAGTCCACTGTTGTCTTGCACCTGTGGACGGCCGAAAGGCTGTGCTGTCGCTGTCATTGACAATGACGCGATAAGTAGGAAGGAGCCTACTAACGGGCTCTTCACCATGTCCTTAATTGCTTTCATCATTTAAGTATTAAAGGTTTGTATTAAAAAATATTAGTTCACTTTAGTTCTTAACTGTTTGTTCAATGCAAAAAACACAAAAAGGACAATAGACGACATGCGGACGTGCTTTACTTTACTATAATCTTCTTTCCACGTCTTATATATATACCGCTCTTAGGATTCTGTATCTTACGACCTGTGAGGTCAAAGTAAGTGTTGTCCTCTGTGCGGTCACTCTCAATGTTATGCACACCTAATGGAGTGCCGTCCTCGGTGCTGAGATATACTTTGCTGAAATATACCTTCTGTGCTGCCATGGTGCTGAAAGTAACCACGCCCACAGTTGCTGGGTCAATCTTCACTCCGTCGTCTGTGACCATGTTGTGCAGGTCGATGACATTCGAGTCTGTCTTTAGCTGCTGAGTGTATGGCTTACTCCAGATTGAGCCTTTGTCGTATATGTTGATGTAGAACTTCTGACCTGCTGAGCGGCGAAGCTTCACCACCAAGTACTTAGCGTCCGACATATCGTATGCAGTTGGATATACCCATCCCGCCACTCCATTTGCTACCATGTCGAAGCTTGGCTTCTCACTTGTACCTCCAAGGGTGTTGACGCCTGAAACCTCCATATTAAGCTTACCGTTCTCGAATGGGAAACCATACCAAGCCACCTCTGGTGATGACTGATGGAGTGGCAGTGCGTCAGCATCTGCCTGAGCGAACGCATCCACTGGCATGGTTGTCTCCGTAGTGAACCAGTCGATGTCGATGTAACCGCCTGTCTCCACGGTTGAGTAGTTGAAGAGGTAGTACCTCTGACCTACAAAGAACTCAAGTCCGTAACCCATTGTCATGGAGAGTCCGAATGACTTCCAACTCGTTCCGTTGGTACTGTATGTGTAGCTGCACTTGTTTGTTCCGAAGTTGGTTATGGCTCGGAGGTAGATTACGTCGTCAGTTATCTCAACACCCGTCTTCTCCTCAGAGAGCGTTATCTTCTGGTCGTTGAACCTGCAGAGCTGTGAGTAGAGATACTTCTTGCCGTCATGCATCTTCACGCCGATGAATGAGTATGGGTTCTGCCATACTGCCAGTCCTGCAACGTCTCCCTCCTTCATAGCAGAGATGTCCATCTTGACCGTTCCGTAGCAGTTCTTCCATGCTGATGACGATGCGCTTGCAGCCGTGTAGCCCGTGATGCGCTGAGTAAGGGAGCCGCGTGCCTTCGCCACGTTGTCGGTCACGGTGCAACTATAGAGTCGCATCCATCCAGGGCGCTGGGTGAGTGACCATGCTGTGGTCTGTGGAAGGTGGTTCCACTGCCATTGCATGCCGAGTGTCGGTGTGGAGAACGCGTCGTTCGTAGGTAGATACGTGCGGTAGTCTGCGTTCTGAACCGCCTCGTCGTCAGATATCCTTGGCTTGCGGTATGTCTTGCCGTTCTGGCACACGTCACGTCCATTGTTGCCTATGATTGGCCAGCCGTCCTTCCATGTCACTGGTTCGAGACAAGGTATGCGTCCTATTGCTCCTGCATCCTTGAACAGTACCGTCCACCACTCTCCTGTAGGTGTATCGACGAGTGCTCCCTGGTGGATGGCATCGCCCTGGAACAGTGTGTAAGGCACTTCTTCGTAAGGTCCCATTGGGTTAGTTGCGCGGTATATTGTCTGTCCTTTCCAGTAGCCACCGGTAGTGACGTACAGGTAGTAGTAGTCGCCTATGTGGTAGAGATGGCTTCCCTCGTAACCGTCCTTGTTTGTCACCACCTGAGTACTGGATATTTTCTTGAGGGTCTTGGCGTTCAGCTTGTTGATGAATAGATTGCCTATTCCACACGCAACGTATAGATAGCCGTCGCCCTGTTCTCCGTCGTCGAAGAGCCAACCTGCATCATAGTAGTGTTCGTTCATGAACTCCATCTTCCATTCACCTTCTGGGTCGGTAGCCGTCAGTAGGACGTTCCTTCCCTGTTCACCTCCACAGCCGTAGCTTATGAAGTAGATGTAGAACTTACCGTCGTGGTAGTTCAGGGATGCTGCCCACATTCCCTTGGAGTAATACCAAGAGTCTATGAGGTTAAAGGCCTTTGTGTTGTCAATCTTGAGTAACGGATTGGCGCAGTACTCCCAGTTGACAAGGTCCTTAGACTTCAGTAGCGTAGCACCCGGGAAGTGGTACATCGTCGTGCTTACGAAGTAGAAGGTATCGCCCACACGGATAACGTCACAGTCAGGGAAGTCTCCGTTGACTATTGGATTGGCATAAGTACCGTTGCCTCTGTCTGCAGTCCACTTCACTGAGTAGGTCTGCGCTTTCACACTTAATGCTGCCATAACTATTGTTGCGAGCAGCAGGACTTTTCTTTTAAACATGATTGTAGATAAAGATTAGTAATTGTTTGTATTTAATATGAATGATATACTATATTGAGAATCCTTGCGTCGCCTACTTCACTCTCCACACATTGAGTGTTATGCCTCCCTGTGCACCGCCGAATGATGGTTCGCATAGGAACAGTGAGTTGTTGAGCCACGCATACTTGCTGTCCATTGGTGCCTCGAACTTAGGAGCGCACTTGAAGTAGAACTGAGGTTTCCCCTGTGCATCTTTGCCGTTGTAAATTATTCCGCAGTTGCGTATGTGGATTGTAACTCCATCGTCAGTGCGTATGCAGTAGATAGCTTCCACCTCAGTGCGTCCTGCCTCCTGGTTCTGCAACTGATAGTCTGCTCCACCTTCCAGTATCTCACCCTTGATGTCAGGACCTGAGAACGTGCCGCCTGTGATAGGGATGATGAAGCGGTTTCCCTTTGCGGTCTTGCCAACACCGTAAGCCTGACCAAGCTTAACGTTCAGTGTCATTACATATTCCGTGTCAGGTCCTTTTGGTGCCTGAGTCTGTGCCACTCCTGCCAATGAGTTAACGACAAGAGCGATAAGTATAAGTAGATGTTTCATTCTTTTTTCTGTTTGGAGTTAATTTTGTTTTCTATTAGGAGTTAAAGTGTAGTTAAAAAGGAGTTAAAGTGGAGATAAAGAGACGAATGTCTGTCCCACAAGTAGCCCCTTCAACGATGTGCTTATTAGAAGTTAAAGTGTAGTTAAATAGGAGTTAAAATGGAGATAAAGAGACGAATGTCTGTCCTTTCAGTAGTACCTTCAGCGATAAGAGTATCGTCTTTTTATCTACTCTTTAACTTCTCTTTAACTACTCTTTAACTACAAAGTTATATCTCCTTTTACTTACTTTCTCTTCCTTGCATCGTCGAAGTGCTTCACCATCTTAGCGAGGTTCTCAGGTGTGTACATATTGAAGCCGTGGCCACCTTTCTCCTCCTTCACGAAACCGCAGTACTTGACTTTCTTCTCAACAAGAACGTTGTACAGCTCCTCTCCCTGGCAGCAAGGCACAACGTTGTCCTGTGCACCGTGGAACACGAAGATAGGTACTGTCTTCTCATTTACGTAGTGGCAAGGTGACAGGAGCTGGTACTCATTCTCATGTCCTGGATAAGCGAAACCCATGAGTGCGTCCTCGGGCTTGAATCCTTCCTTCTTCACTCCATCGCAGTCCATGTTCATAAGGTCAATCGGACCTGACCATTCGCAGCAAGCATCAACGAGGCTTGACTCCTTAGTGAACTTGCCCACAGTACCCTCTATGTCGTACTCAGCCTTAGGAGCAGCGCTGTTGTCAGCGAGGGTTGCAACCTTCACGCCGTTGGTTGCGGCGCAGAGCGAAGCGAGGTGGGCACCTGATGAGAAACCTGAAGTGCCTATGAAGTTGGTGTCGAACTTATACTGCTTGGCATTGCCGCGCACCCAGCGCACCACTGCCTTGATGTCATTGATCTGTGCTGGGTACTTGGCGTCCTGACTGTTGCGGTGGTTTGGACACACAACTGCATAGCCCGCATCGAGCAGTGCAGCGCAGATGGTGTTGATATCTGCCATTCCCTTGCTGCTGTTACTGAACCATGCACTGCCGTATATATGTATGACGATTGGATAGGACTTAGCTTCCTTCTTTGGAAGGTACACGTCGAGTGTGTGGTAGCCTTTTCCATCGTCAGCGTAGTTGATATCGGTATATTTCTGAGAGAACTGTGCTGTGACGTTGCTCTGCTGGTTGCCTCCGAAACCGAAGTTCTGTGCCATAGCCCCTGTGGTCATAATTGCAAGGGCGATTGCGATAAAAGTCTTTTTCATTTTTTGATTAGTTTTTTATTGATGTTAGTTGATACGAATGTCATAGACGGCACTCTATTTATTATGTATTTCTTTGCCTATAGTATCTCCCCCCTCTGGAGATTTGGGAACATCTATTTCACTGTAACTTCAGCCGCCTTCAGTGAACTGCGGTCTGAGCTGTTACCGTAGAGCAACTCGTATTTGCCTGGCTTAGTATATACAGTATTGGTAGCTTCATCGAACCACTCGAACGACTTTGCATCAAGGTCTATAACTGCCTTTACTGTCTGTCCTGCCTTGACATCGACACGTGCGAAACCGCGAAGCTGCATCAGCGGTCCCTGTGAGTCCTGTGGGTTGCGTACGTATAGCTGGACTATTTCCGTACCGTCCATCTTTCCTGTGTTCTCCACAGGGACGGTTACCTTTATCGTACCCTTGCCTTCCGATTTGAGGGTGCTTGAGGATAGCGTTGCAGTACCGATGTTGAACGTAGTGTAGCTAAGTCCGTATCCGAATGGGAACAGAGGCTTATAGTCTGTCATGTAACGGTAAGTGCGCCCCTTCATGCTATAATCCTCGAAGTCGCCAAGCTGTGCGGAGTTCCTGTAGAATGTTATTGGAAGTTTGCCAGATGGGTTGTACTTTCCGTAGAGCACTTCGGCTACTGCCTGACCTCCGCGCATACCAGGATACCATGCCTGAAGTATGGCATCGCAGCTCTGTGTCTCAGGTTCGAGTGCAATGGCTGAGCCCGAACAGTTGACATAGACCACAGTCTTGCCGGCAGCCTTCAGTGCTTTGAGGAAGTTGCGTTGCACAGCTGGAAGCTCGATGTGTGTGCGGTCGCCTCCCTTGAAACCGTCAATAGTGACTGGCATCTCCTCGCCCTCGAGCGATGGTGCTATTCCGCCTACGAACACAACCTTGTCTATACTTGCAAGCTTCTTTATTATGTCGTCATAGTTGATTGGGGACTCAGTACCTATGTTAATCTTCATGCTGGCTGCGTAAGTCGGTATGTGACTGAAGCGTACTTCGATTCGGTACTCCTTGCCAGCCTCCACTTGTATTGGCGTGCGGGTAGGTGTCACGCGCCATGTGTGATGCCTAACCTGCTGCACTCCGTTTATATATACCTCGAAGTGGCTGACTGATTCCACGTTTACTACGACTTCGCCAGATGCTTTTGGTTTAAGCACAGTCTCGTATTTTGCGCTGAAGTCCGTAAGGTTGACTCCGGGGGCAAACTGGTAGTTGCCTGCCGTGGTCTTGGCTATCGGACGTGTATAGTATTCGGTTGCTACAGGCTTGCCCTCGCTCTTAACATTGTTCCAGAACGTACCTTTGATACCCTTCTTTCCATCGTAGGAAAGTTGGTCGAAAAGGTCTGTCACAACACGGTCGTCTGTAAGGTCGCAACCTTGGAGATACAGTACGTTTTTGTTGATGGCTCGAATACCGTCAAGTATCGTTGTGGTTGTGGTAGGCGTGCCATTATAGTTGCCCCACATCATTGTTTTCTCGTTTGCATTTGGACCGATAACTGCTATCCTTTCACCCTTCTTGAGAGGTAAAATAGAGTTTTTGTTCTGTAGGAGAGTCATCGACTGGCGTGCCATCTCGAGGGCGATGTTCAAGTGCTCCTTGCTTTCGAGTACGCTCGAAGGAATCTTTGACCATTCTACTACGGATGGGTCGTCCATCTCACCGAGGTCGAAACGGCCTTCAAGCAGACGGATGACGTGCTTGTCCACTTCGCTCTCCTTGATGAGGTCACGGCGGACAGCCTCAGGGATGCTCTTGTATGCGTAGTTGTAGCCACACTCCACGTCAGTGCCAGCCAGTGCGGCACGAGCCGAAGAGTGAACTGCATCCGTTGCAGTCTTGTGTGTCTCGTGAATGTCGGACACTGCACTGCAGTCACTTACGACAAGGTACTTGAATCCCCACTCATTGCGCAGGATGTCCTGAAGCAAGCGAGTACTGCTGCAACATGGCTCATCGTCCAAACGCTGGTAGGCGCACATTACCTCACGAACCTTTGCGTCTTCAACAAGCACCTTGAATGCTGGTAGGTATGTCTCCCACAGGTCACGGGCACTCACATTGGTAAGGTTCGCAGTGTGTCGGCTCCATTCAGGTCCGCTATGGACAGCGTAGTGCTTGGCACAAGCCCACAACTTCCTATACTTATGGCTCTCGTCGCCTTGCAAGCCACGCACAACCGCAGTACCGAGCACACCCGTCAGGTAAGGGTCTTCACCATATGTTTCCTGTCCACGTCCCCAGCGTGGGTCGCGGAATATGTTCACGTTTGGAGTCCAGACAGAAAGTGCATGAAAGCGCGTAACGTCCTTGCCTTCAGCTATGAGTTGGTTCCACTTTGCACGTGCCTCTGTACTCGTTGCGTCAAAGACACGATATATCATGTCTGCATTGAACGAAGCCGCCATGCCGATAGGTTCAGGGAAGTTCGTCACGTTGCCCATGTTGGCTACTCCGTGGAGAGCTTCACTCCACCACTGGAATCTCTTGATGCCCAGTCGAGGTATGGCAGGAGAGTCGTCCAGCATCAACTGAGCCTTCTCCTCAAGTGTGAGACGGCTGCACAAGTCCACGGCTCTGTCGTGTGCGCTAAGTGAAGTATTCTGATAAGGCAACTGTGCCATGACTGTTCCGCATGACACAGCTCCTACTATAATCGATACGATAAATGTTCGCTTCATAACTGTTAGGTTGTATGAGTACCAGGTTTAGTTTTCTGTATGCAAAGTTACGAATTATCCCGCTCCACCCTTTAGCGAAATGTAACACATAGTTTTTCATTTGTAACCAGAAGACACTATCCCCAGCAATCCTCCTCTATTGGGATGGTGACTAACGTACAACTATTTTTTAACGCATAGAAATACGGAGGGTGCGAAGTTTTTGTCACGGAGGATAAATTTATTCCTCTGTTGTTATTTCTCTGAGCCCACCGTGCTCTCTGCGTTAAAGAAATAACTATTTTTTTTTCTCTTGTTTTCTTTTGTTTTGTGTTACACCTTATAATAAGGTTGCCAATAAGTATCTGCCAGTCTCGCTTCTTTGTTACATACCCAAAACTCTATGATACATTTTCTGTGCTTTCTTTCACTAATTCTTGTTACCTTTGCAAGCGAGTGATGAATAGTGCCTGCTATTGGATGTATCATCACAATAGTTGTGTTTGATTAATACTAACTCTTCATTGACTTTAACTACTAAACTACTAAATACGTTATGAACAAACTAATGGCTGCGGTTGCTCTCAGTGCCATGATGCTGCAACCTGCGTGCTCTTCGGCACAGAATGCTACTAACAGTGACTCGCCTAAGACGGTCACAGTGAAGAATCCTTGGATGTGGACAGACACTCCTGACCCGGATATCATCCGCGTGGGCGACTACTACTACCTCGTCACGACGACAATGCACATGACGCCAGGCGGACCGATAATGCGAAGTAAGGATTTGGTGAACTGGGAAACGATAAGCTACCTGTTCGATGAGATACATGACACTCCACGGTACGACCTCGAACAGGGTACGGTATATGGCCGTGGTCAGTGGGCTACATCAATACGTTACCACAAGGGAACATTCTGGGCGCTATTCGTTGCCAATGATGACCCTCACAAGTCAATGGTCTTCAAGACTGACGACCCTGCAAAGGGCTGGAAGCTGCACAGCCGTCTGCCTGCCTATCACGACTCATCACTCTTCTTCGATGATGACGACCGCGTGTATGTGTTCTCAGGTAGTGGCGACATAACTCTCGTTGAGCTTAACTCCGACTTGACAGCAGAGAAGCCTGGCGGTGTGCACAAGAAGCTTGAGCTACACGGACGCCCACAGGGTCTTCATGAGGGAAGCCGGGTTATCAAGCACGACGGTATGTACTATCTCCTCTGTATAGCATGGCCAAATACAGGACGTTGCGAGATAGCTTACCGTAGCCGAAACATCGAGGGCCCATACGAGAGCAAGGTGATTGTCAAGAGTGAGTTCGGTGGCTTCCCATTTGTGGGTCAAGGTACTATCGTGGATGGCAAGCATGGCGAGTGGTACGGAGTAATCTTCCAGGACCGTGCTGGCGTTGGTCGCGTTCTTACACTGAGTCCTTGTACATGGGTTGATGGATGGCCAATGATTGGCGAAGTAATCCGTGAGCAAGGCAAGGGCATAGACAACTACCGCTACACTGCCCGTGTGCCTGAGACCATGACACTTGAGACAGAGGACGACATCGAGTACACTGGCAAGTATGGTCAGCAGATGAAACTCGAAGGTGGCATCACTATGACTAAGGACTACCAGTTCAACCACAACCCATTGAAGGAGGCTTACACTAAGAATGGCAATACATATACATTCCGCTCAACTAAGACTTATGACAACATGTTCCTTGCTCGTAACACGTTGACATGGCGCATGTGGGCACCTACCTGCTCTGATACTGTGCGCATAGATGCCAGCAAATTGAAGGACGGTGACCGTGCAGGTTTCTGCGTGTTCAGCGACAATGCGGGAATGATGTCGGTTGTGCGTGAAGGTGGCAAGTACTTCCTCGTACTCACCAATGAGGTCTGCGAGCTTGACCCACGCAACAAGGCAGTGACAGACGTGAAGGTCACTGAGTTGGGACGCGTTGCCATTCCTAAGTCAAAGTTGAAGAACATACAGATAGCAATCGATGGCAACTTCGTACCACGCACCGACATCGCTAACTTCAGGTACAGCCTTGATGGCAAGCAGTGGAAGCAGCTTGGTGGCGACTTCAAGATGACCTTCAACTGGCAGAAGTTCTTCATGGGCTGCCGCTATGGAGTCTATTACTACGCTACTAAGATCACAGGTGGTCAGGTAAACATCAGCTCTCGCACGTTCTAAACTATATAAACGCCCCTCCCCGTTTTTTCTTCCCAAAGGGGAGGGGACGTTTATATACTCGTTCCTTTTTACTATTTCCCAAACATGGAAAATACTGAGAATACATTTTGTAATTAACTAACAATATTAAAACCAAAGCCTTCTCTCCATTCCTTAACTTCTATTGTGATGGAGACCGATTCCATATTAGTAACCAATCGTAGGGATTACTATCGCGTAAGTCACTCTCGACCTTTAGTGAGAGGGACTGGGAGAGGGTCAACTATTTTAACAAACAAATTAAATATGAAAAACTTATTAGTTACAACAGCCCTTAGCATGCTATCATGCACTGGCTTTGCACAGAACGGTACTTTCACCCTGAACGGTACTGTAGATCCTAACATTACCGACTCTTGCTACAACGTCTATATAGCAGACGAGTACGGTCACCTCGACGAGACAAAGCCTTCGCTTGTCATTCCTGTTGTGGACAAGAAGTTTACTCACACCTTCAACGTTGACAAGGTGACGGCAGCAAGCATCCGCTGCGTGTTCCCTGGCGGTGAGGTATGCTCTGCAGGCATAGGCTTGATGCTTGTGCCTAACAGCTCATACACTCTCAACGTGCACAATGGTTACTTTGACCATGACTATGACTACAACTATGAAACGCGTCTGTCCCGTGGTATCCACGCTCTGCGTGAGAGTACCAAGTGGAAGTCACCTCACCTTCCAAAGCTGAAAGGCAAGGTATGGAAGAACGTTGAGTGCGACAATTCAGAATCGTCTATGTACGTAAAGGAAGTGTACTTCACGGACACTGCAACAGTGGTTCGTTTCGCACAGGACTACTTCTTATATAATATGGTTATTCCATCAGACTCATACCTTGAGGACGAAGCTGGAAACGAGTACAAACTGAAGAACCCTGTATTCGGCGTCGTTGGTCACAACAATAGCGCAGACGCACGATTCTATGGTGCATACGTGTCATTCGAGCCACTGCCAAAGGGTACGAAGTCGTTCGAGATACACATGGACAGAGCCTATATCGGTAATATTGTTGAAGCAAAGCCTTTGAAGGGCAAGCCTAACTGTAACATAGAGGTCTATGCCTCTAACGGCATCAATGACTCTGGATATCTCGTCCAGCTCTATGATAAGGAAATGAGGACACGCCGACAGGTAGCAGACATTCCGGTCAACAACCGCAAGGCATTCTACAAGACACTGCTCACAGAGCCACGTCTCGCTGACTTCACGGCAACCTTCCCGGACGGAAGCGTCTGCACGCACTGCGTCCGTTTCCCTATCGTTCCTTATTCAGATGCAGCAGTCATCGTAAAGAACGGTACGTTCAGTGTAAAGGGAACAGGCTTTTACGAGGAGTGGGGCAATGCAGATGAGTTCTGTGAAAATGCAAGCAAGTATTCAACAGAGGCAGAGGCACGCGGCAAGATGGAAAAATATCTTGCAGAGCACTCCAATGAGGAAGGTGCAGTAATATACTTCCTCATTCGTCAGGACTTCCCATACAGCCTTGTTGCAAATCTCGTCTCATCCGATATGCTAAAGGGACGCTTCCGTCACTTCTTTGACTTCTACAGGGAAATGGAACGATCTCGTGAGGCACAGCGTAAGCACGAAGAAGAGGTGCGCAAACTTCAGGAGCCGACTGGCGAAGGCAAGATGTTCACCGACTTTGAAGTAGAGTACGAAGGCCTGACACAGCGTCTCTCCGACTACGTAGGCAAGGGCAAGTACGTGCTCGCCGACTTCTGGGCAAGCTGGTGCGGACCTTGCAAGGCAGAGATACCTAATATTAAAGAGGTGTGGAAAGAGTACAAGGGAGACAACTTCGAGGTAATAGGCATCGCGACATGGGACAAGCCGGAAGACACCAAGCGTGCAATGGAGTCACTCGGCATCGAGTACCCACAGATCATGAACACTCAGCATGTGGCAAGCGAAATCTATGCAGTACAAGGCATACCTCATATCATACTCTTCGGTCCTGACGGCACAATTCTCCGCCGCGGTCTCCGTGGACAGGAAATCAAAAATGCCGTCAAGGAGTATCTTGGCAAGTAAGTGGTGAAATGTAACATAAAT
>JAGCWG010000320.1 GCA_017961965.1 Bacteroidaceae bacterium
ATGACGACACGCTTTGGGCAATGGAACACGACTTCATGGAGACATCGTCCAACAGTGTGAACAGAGGACTATTTGCCTTTCTCGAAGCTGACAAGGAACGACGTGACCTCCTGCTTGCTCAACGTGAGCCACGACGTGATGAATCACTCACGCTCAAAGGCGATTATGGCACATTCAACGAACTTGTGCTACGTGCCAAACAAGCTCAGGATTATTTTATAGTAATTGGACCTCCGGGTACGGGCAAGACTTCTTTCGGAATGCTCAACATTCTCAAGGAAACACTCTTGGACGAAGATGCCAGTGTTCTTCTTATGTCGTTCACCAACAGAGCCGTGGATGAGATATGTAGTAAACTTGTAAAGGACGGCATCGACTTTGTGCGCATTGGCAGGGAAAGTCTGTGCGCAGAACCTTACCGCCCATATATGCTTGAGAACAAGATTGCAGGATGCAGTAATGCCGAGGCAATAAGGAATGTGCTCACATCAACACGTGTAGTGGTCGGTACTACAGCTTCTATGTCTGGCAAGATTGACTTGTTCTCGCTCCGAAGCTTCTCACTTGCTATTATTGACGAGGCATCACAGATACTTGAACCGCAGATTCTACCGCTTCTCTCTGCCAGACATGGCAACGTGAACGGCATACGCAAGTTTGTACTCATTGGCGACCATAAGCAGCTGACAGCCGTTGTACAACAGTCTCCAGAGGAATCAAAGGTTGATGAGCCTATGCTCAACGACATAAATCTATTTAACTGCCGAAACTCTTTGTTTGAACGTCTTTTGAGTCTCAACGACAGCGACAATTCACCATTCGTATATCGACTCACACGTCAGGGACGTATGCACCATGACGTTGCAATGTTCTCAAGTGTATCATTCTACGAAAACAAACTTATGACTGTACCACTTGAACATCAGGAAGCAGATATCAATTTCCCTATCCATGACAACGATGGAATGGAGAACCTTCTTGCTACTCGACGAGTTTCATTCATACCCGTAGAACGTCCAGAACACTCACTCTCGTGCAAAGTCAACATACCGGAAGCCGTGGTGATTGCCAGCATCGTATATGCTTCATGGCAGCTGTACAAGAAGAACGGACGCACGTTCCTCACAGACGAATCTGTTGGTGTCATCGTTCCCTACCGCAATCAGATATCCGTTGTACGCAAGGAGATTGACAAATATGGAATACCCGAACTTCATGACATAACAATAGACACCGTGGAACGCTATCAAGGTAGCGAGCGTGACATAATCATATATGGCTTCACTATACAGCGTGAATACCAGATGTCATTTCTCACCACAAATGTATTCGAGGAACACGGTCACACTATTGACCGTAAACTGAACGTTGCGCTCACACGAGCAAAGGAACATACCATCATCGTGGGTAACCCAACATTGCTCCATAAAAACAAAATATTCACTCAATTGATGGAATGGGCGAATGACAATTCATAATTCAAAATTCAGAATTCATAATTGTTTGTACGAAACATTGGGTGATACAAGATTTAAGTATTGTACATTATTTTCAGGTAAAGTTCATAAGGATAAATTCTGTTCCTAAAAAGTACATAAAACACTCGAACCAATGTCTTAAATGTAATTTTTTTGCATTTTTAATACTGTCTTATTCACAAAAAAGCATAAGACAAGACAAATTTACACCCAAAATGAAAGTATATTTCAATTATTAGTTATACCTTTGCAATGTTCAAAATAATAATAGCTTTTTCTTAGTTCACAACTTTCCAAAAATCAATCCTTCAAAGAACCATCTGAAACGTCAGATATTGTTAAGGATAAAAAATTGCCTCTTGATCTTGAAGTGGCATTTTTTTTGTCTATGTATCATAAATCAAAAGTGTTTCACTGAAAGAAATTAGTAATGAGGAATGAGGAAGGTACATTGAAGCGGATACTAACACTACATCATGTGTCATGCTATACAATTATATATAAGTAGGTGTGCATAATTATTTTTACAATCCTTGCACCGCC
>JAGCWG010000028.1 GCA_017961965.1 Bacteroidaceae bacterium
AATGTACGTACAATCATCGTCTTAGAGGTTTAGTTTGATGAATAATTCATAGTTACGTCTTGGCATTGGATGTGAGAGTACAGTAACGTATTCTGTTGAGAACAGGTTATTGACCACAGCCTTTGCAGAAAGAGTGAAATGTTTTAGTCTTATGTTTTTCTCTAACGAAACATTACTCATATAATACGGTTTGAGTTTGCCTGTGATGTAAGACACTTCGTTGCTTGTGGTTGTGAAGCGTTCACCATAGTGAATCCAATGGTATTGTAGTGTCCATGAACGATGTGAAAGCCTTAGATTGATGTTGGCAGAAGTCTCAGGAACATAGCATAGCTGTTTGCCGTAGCTCTCGTCGTTAGAGTTCATTCGCTTGCCTTCGTTGATGGAAGGAGTCCATGCATAGTTCATGACCAAGGAAGCTTTTGTTTCCTTTGTCAGTTTAAGCGACAAATCAGCCATAGCTTCCATACCATAGTTATGAACTTTCTTCACGTTGGATGGTTGCCAAAAACCTCGCGCATTTGGTGTCCACAGAATCCAGTCGTTAATGTATGAGTTGAATGCTGTGATGTTTGTCTTTATACTCCATGCATATGTTGTTTTCTTCATTTCCACTCCCCCATCGTAAGTGAAACCTGACTCTGGTTGAAGGTCCTTGTTTCCTCCCGGCTGAAAGTATAAGTCGTCCATGGATGGGTAGCGGTAGTTGCGTGTCACAGATGCCTTAAGAACTATGTTCCATGGCTTATAGATTACATAGTCGGCAAAGAGTACTGGCACTGGAGATGTAAATTCAGAGCCATAGCAATTCTGTCGGAGAGCCATGGCAAGTGCTATCACATCTGTTGGTCGCCATCGTGCATGTATGTTTCCTTCGTAATCCCAGCGTTGTCTATTGATGTTGTCTCCAATGTGAAAAGGTGACTTATCCTTGCTGTTTACCTTATTCAAATACGCTGATAATCCTGCACTAATCATGAATTTAGACGTGAGAGTGATGTCATAGTCGGCAAGCATGAAAGCTGTATTGGTATTGCTTTCTGAAACAGTAATGTCATTACGAGTACCTTGGCGCAGAGTGTAGTATTGGTAGTCGGTACTGCTATGTTGCCATCCTGCCTTGACTGAAAGCGAACCTTTTTCTGAGCGGTTATCCCATGCGAGTACCGTGCGTAGAGTGTTGTCCTTATGCTCGTTGCGGAAATCCGATGCTTCCTTGTAATCTACACTAAGAAATGGAAGTCCACGATTCAAGTAAGTGTACCACACATTAAGTGCAAGGCTGTTGCGACTATCAATCTTGTACCCTATCTGTTGCATGGCATGAATATCGGTGAAATATCCGCTTCTGTTTCTTTCCGTTGGATGGTACGAACGTATGGTATTACCATATTCATCTTTCTCGTCCACTTTCTTGTCATAATTTGTGTAATCATATTCATTGTCAGATGTTGAGTACACAATTCTTGTGGTTAGAGAAAGATGTTTATTGTTGTAGTCAAGACGTAGGAAGTCATCGTATGTCCCATATGAACCAATACCTTGGATTAATTGGGCGTGAGTGCCTTCCCTACCCTGTGTCTGTGTAAGGAGTTCGACCGCACCGCCAAGTCCTCCGCTTGTCACGTTTAGGGAAGAAGCGCCATGGTAAAGATTAGCCTCATCGATGAAGTAAGACGGAATTGTGGAGAAGTCAAACGTTCCAATCATTGGTGAGTTTAACTTTAGCCCATTCCATAGTACCTGAGTGTGTGACGGTGAGGTGCCACGAAACTCTGCCGTTGCTTCAGTGGCTCTACCATAATTCTTGATGAAGAGACATGAGTGTTGTGAGAGAATGTCGCCCATTGAGAGTGACACATTGTCGTGAAGAACTAATGTGTCAAGCGTCATTTTCTCTATTCCTGCATCCTTCAATCTACGGTTGGCAAATACATTTACCTCATTTAGATTGTGAACCTTCTGTTCTCCATTTTGGGCATTTGCCGCTGTAGAAGTGGTAAGCAGGAGTAAAAGTATTATTTTATGAATCTTCATCAATTATATACTTGCGTTTATGGGTGATAATCCCATATACCATATACTTCGGTGGATATCTCGCCAAGGTTAGGGCTGTATCCTGTTTGAGCCGTCTGAATCTTTACGAAGTTGATGTATGGAAGATTGGCTGGTTGTCCGTCATGCGTCATGGCATTTGATATGCGGTAATAACCCATGGCAGAGGAGAAACTCTTGTTCTTGTTGCGGA
>JAGCWG010000321.1 GCA_017961965.1 Bacteroidaceae bacterium
ATCGTCTTAACACCATACCAATCAACCTTCCTCCACTCCGTGAACGAGGCAACGACGTAGAAATGATTTTCCGCAAGTTCGCCAAGGACACAGCCATGAAGTACAAGCGTGAACCAATCATGCTTTCGGATGAGGCAAGAATGGTACTCCGTGCCTACAAGTGGCCAGGCAACATACGTCAGCTCAAGAACATTGCCGAGCAGCTCAGTTTCATGTGCAAGGACACCATCGTCACAGCCGATGACCTTTACAGGGCTGGCGTCACGATAGACAGTGACACAAAGGAACTTACAACCACAAGACCTTCGCACCTGCACAGCAACAGTCACACCGACTACGACTACAATCTCCAGATAACGACTCTTGCCTCTGCCCTACAGCAGTTGAACAACGAGTTCCAGACTTTCAAGAAATATGTGGAGCAGAGACTTGACGGTGTGAACATCAAGCCAAAGAACGAGCCACTATTCATAGGTGGTGGTGAAAACGGAAGCGGTTCATTCACGATAACCAAAGACAACGGCAACTACAACTACCCGCCTGAGACAATTCAGGAAGATGCTCCACAGACAATAGAGGAGATAGAACGCATCAAGATAATAGAATCATTGAAGCGTCATCACAACAACAGGAAAAAGGTGGCTGAAGAACTCGGACTGTCAGAAAGAACGCTTTACAGAAAACTTTTGGAATATGACATCAAGAAAGAATAAGACATACTGGAAAATAATCGTCATGCTCCTTGCTCTCACTCTCCAGTCGTGCATCCCGACATTCACGTTCAATGCTTCGACCATCAACTACGAGAAGACAAAGACCATAAGCATCGACAAGTTTCCTATCCGCTGTGCCTATGTATGGGCACCAATGGAGTCAATGTTCTACAACACGATAACGGACACATACGGACGCAAGACAAAACTGAAGATTCTCAAGCGCAACGGAGACCTCCAACTCTCAGGCGAAATAGTAGAATACTCACAGACAAACAAGTCGGTAGCTGCTGACGGCTACTCTGCCCAGACACAGCTGAAACTGACCGTGAACGTGAGATACGTAAACAATGCCGACAGAACGCAGGACTTTGAACAGCGATTCAGCGCAACTGCCGACTATGACTCGAAGCTCTCACTCAATTCGGTACAGGAACAGCTCGTACAGGAGATGATTACCGACATCGTGGGACAGATTTACAACTCTACCGTTGCGAACTGGTAATAGCTTGCATGACTGCGTCATGCAAGAGTTAAAAGTTAAAATTTAAGAGTTTAAAGTCTGCTCAGATTCCTGAAATATTTCTCTTGTAGAAAACAGGAGTAAAGAGACTTTGAAACACAGAGTCCACAGAGAACTCAGAAGTTTATATGGAAAAACGAAAATTTAGAAAATTAAAGAAAATTTTTTCTTCATTTTCTAAAACAGAGAACTCATGTGGGGAACTGAGATAAATAGAAATTTTCTTTTAATTTTCTAAATTTTCGTTCTAAGTGTTGATAGACGAACAGACTATCGTCCGTTAACTCCTTTTAACTCCATTTTACTTCGAAACATAAATAATATGCTAACGATAAAGACTTTTCAGGTAGGACCAATTAGCGAGAACTGCTACGTGGTGAGTGACGACACGAAGGAAGCCGTCATCATTGACTGTGGCTGTTTCACGGAAAGCGAATGGAAGAGTATAAGAAGATATTGCGATGACAACGGTCTCAAGATAGTAAGAATGATCAACACGCATTTCCACTTTGACCACATGATGGGCATCCTGTTTGCTTATCCTGACATCAAGCTACCATTTGATGGCAACTATGCAGACGAGTACCTGTACAAGTCACTCAACTCACAGATTCAGTCCTTTCTGGGTATAGACATGGCGTGCGACAACCTTCCGCCAATGGGCAAGAACATGAGCGAAGGCACAGAGGTGACGTTTGGCGAACATACGTTCACGGTGCTTCAGACACCCGGTCACACCCCTGGTGGCGTATGCTACTATTGCAAGGAGGAGAATATCCTCTTCTCTGGCGACACGCTCTTCCAGTGCTCAATGGGACGCACAGACCTCCCCGGAGGCAATGGACATGAAATGATGACAAGCCTCCGCAGACTTAGCACCCTGCCACGTGAGACAAGGGTCTATCCCGGACACGGAGGATGGACAGACATAGGGTACGAACAAGACAACAATCCGTATTTTTGAGTTTTTAAGTTTTTGGGTTTTTGAGTTTTTTAGTTCTTGCGGTTATCTTTGCTGTGATTATTATTACAGTCATTTGAATCTGCGAAAACATAAAAACTCACAAACTTAAAAACTCACAAACTTAAAAACTTAAAAACTCAAAAACTCACAAACTTAAAATTTCTGCCATTTTGTCATTGATTTGCCATTTTATTCTTGTACCTTTGCAGTCTAATAAAAAAAGACCCACCCTACCCCTCCCTAAAGGGAGGGAAGAAGGTCAGATAAAAATAATAAACAAGAAATGCCTACACTACAAGAAATAAAAAACCGTTATGGTATAATCGGCAACGCAGACGAGCTGAACAGAGCTCTTGACGTTGCTTTACAGATTGCTC
The DNA here is from genome assembly GCA_017961965.1 of Bacteroidaceae bacterium. The sequence continues at coordinate 2,578 of JAGCWG010000321.1, forward strand.
CAACCAATCTGTCCGTACTTATTGTGGGCGAAAGTGGTGTTGGAAAGGAAGCCGTTCCAAGACTCATACACGACAACTCAAGCAGAAAACATAATAAATATATAGCCATAAACTGTGGTTCAATACCAGAAGGAACAATAGATTCCGAACTGTTCGGCCATGCGAAGGGTTCGTTCACAGGTGCCATAGGCGACCGTGAAGGTTTCTTCGGCGCAGCAAACGGTGGAACAATATTCCTCGACGAGGTGGGAGATATGCCAAAGGCAACACAGGCACGCCTACTCCGAGTGCTCGAGACAGGCGAATACATACGTGTGGGCGAAAGCGAACCTCGCAAGACGGACGTGCGCATCATTGCTGCCACAAACGTCAATATGCAGAAGGCAATCAACGAAGGACGTTTCCGTGA
>JAGCWG010000322.1 GCA_017961965.1 Bacteroidaceae bacterium
AACACCGCTATGCGCGAGCTCTTCCTCCAGATTGTCTATGGTCGCACCCAGAGCGCCTTCTCGGAAGGTGGCCTGATGATTGGTGCTGGCCTCGAAGACCTTGGCAAGGGCCTCATCTCCCAGACCGGTACCCTCTATGGTACTAAGGTTAAGGGCACACGCTACCTGCAGCTCACCGAAGGCTACATCACCAAGATGTTCCTCGACAAGGACGACCAGGTTTGCGGTTACGAGTTCGTTCACATGGGCAAGTTCATGGATGCCATCAAGAAAGGCGTTCCTGCCGACGAAGCCCTGAAGAGTGTCACTGGCACTTACGGTCGCACAAAGGCCGAGGACGGTGCAGTGAAGAGTATTGACCCACGTAAAGAATAAGGAGGAAACAAGAATATGATTAGAGAAGTAAAATTCGAATCACAGGACCGTCGTATCAAGCAGATTCTTGCTTGTCTCAATAAGCACGGAATTGCTTCAATCGAAGAAGCTAACGAAATCTGCGAGAAGGCAGGTCTCGACCCATACCAGACATGTGAGGAAACTCAGATGATTTGTTTCGAGAACGCAAAGTGGGCTTACGTAGTAGGTACTGCTATCGCTCTCAAGGAGAAGGCAAAGAACGCTGTAGAGGCTGCTAACTACATCGGTGAGGGTCTCCAGTCATTCTGTATCCCAGGTTCAGTAGCTGACGACCGTAAGGTTGGTATCGGCCACGGTGAGCTCGCTGCTCGTCTTCTCGAGCCAGAGACTAAGTGTTTCGCATTCCTCGCAGGTCACGAGTCATTCGCTGCTGCTGAGGGTGCTATCAAGATTGCTCAGATGGCTAACAAGTCAAGACCAGCTGACAAGCCACTCCGTTGTATCCTCAACGGTCTTGGTAAGGATGCTGCAATGATTATCTCACGTATCAACGGATTCACATACGTAAAGACTCAGTTCGACTACTTCACAGGTGAACTTAAGATCGTTGAGAAGAAGGCATATTCAAACGGACCACGTGCCGCAGTTAACTGCTACGGTGCAGACGATGTTCGTGAAGGTGTTGCTATCCTCTGGCACGAGGACGTAGATGTATCTATCACAGGTAACTCTACTAACCCAACTCGTTTCCAGCACCCAGTAGCTGGTACATACAAGAAGGAGCGTACACGTGCTGGTAAGCCATACTTCTCAGTAGCATCAGGTGGTGGTACAGGTCGTACACTTCACCCAGATAACATGGCAGCAGGTCCTGCATCTTACGGTATGACTGATACACTCGGTCGTATGCACTCAGATGCACAGTTCGCTGGTTCATCATCAGTACCTGCTCACGTTGAGATGATGGGATTCCTCGGAATCGGTAACAACCCAATGGTAGGATGCTCTGTAGCATGTGCCGTTAACGTTGACCTCGCTCTCAACAAGTAATCAGAAACACATTTCTTGATTATACATCATCCCTTGCAACCCACGGTTGCAAGGGATTTTTTTTCGTTTATCTATATTTGCCATTCCGTAATGAAAATGTTGATTCTTGTTTAGTTCTCCTTAGGTGTGCCTTAGGTTCCCCTTCGTTTCCCATACAATCCTAAGGGACACCTAAGGCGAACCTGACGAACAGGTAAAGGGAATACTTTTCATCTTCTAAGAAATACGTCAGAAACTTGAACGAAGCAGAGTTTGCTGTAAAGACTGCGGACATATAGCTGTGTCTCAATTGTTATTCTGTCTGTATTAAACTGTTCCTTGCCACTTTTATACCTTCCTTTACGAGCCTTGTTGCCAAGCCTTGTGAGTTTATGAGTTTGTGAGTTTTTTTGTTTTATTGGAAAAAATGCCTCAACAACCCAAAAACATAAAAAATATAGTTATCCCAAGTTGGCTTGAATTTTAACATTTCGGAAGCTTAATAAATGTAAAAATTATAGCTTGAATGCTTAACTGGTGTTAATGCGACAGTGCGATTTGTTAAACTATTTCAAAATGGAGTGAAATTGTGTCTGAAACATTTTGTGGTTACTAAAAATCGTGATAATTTTAACACCGAAATCGTTAAGATGCTTCTGATTTTAACATTTCGTCGGGATTAAATGAATAAAAGTAATATTAAATATTTTGAAGTTATGAAACAAACTACAAAACGCTTTTATGGCACACTTGCTGCCTTGGCATTCTTTTCAGGTATTACTGGCGCTTTTGCCTTTTCTTTAGGTAACAGAATTGTTTCGCGCAATTCTGCTTTTGCTGTGGAGACAGTTGAAGAACCACAGCCTTCGTTCATGACTTGCTCTAATGCTGGTACTCCTGCACAGCCTATCGATCTCACTGAGGCTGCTGAGAAGGGATGTGCTTCTGTTGTATATATAAAGGTGACAGCTGGTGGCGATACGAAGGTTGTACGTTACCGTAATCCGTTTGCCGATATCTTCGGCGATTTCTTCGGCGATGAAGGTATGCAGCAACGTGTTTATAAGACTCCTAAGCAACATTCATCAGGTAGTGGAGTAATCATCTCAAGCGATGGTTATATCGTGACAAACAATCATGTGGTTGATAATGCGAGCAAGATTGAGGTCAAACTTAATGACAATCGAGAGTTTACGGCTACAGTCGTGGGTACAGATCCTGCTTCTGATCTGGCTCTTATCAAGATTGATGCCAAGAGTCTTCCAGCCATCGTGATTGGCGACAGCGAGACGTTGAAGGTGGGCGAGTGGGTACTTGCCATCGGTAATCCTTTCAACCTCACAAGTACGGTTACTGCTGGTATCGTGAGTGCCAAGGGACGTGGCAGCATGGGTACTAACGGCGTACAGTCATTCATACAGACGGACGCAGCCATCAACAAAGGTAACTCTGGTGGTGCTCTTGTGAATGCACGTGGTGAGCTCGTGGGCATCAATGCCATGCTCCTAAGCGAGACAGGTGGCTATCAGGGTTACGGATTTGCCATTCCTGTAAGTATAATGAAGAAAGTGGTATCTGACATCAAGGAGTATGGTGCTGTTCAGCGTGCCGTTCTCGGTATCAAGGGTGGTTCACTCAGCGATATCATTGACAGCAAGAAGTATGAGGATGAGAACTATGTATCTGACTATGGCACTAACGATGGTGTACTCGTGGATGAGGTTATCGAGAATGGTTCTGCCGAGGAGGCTGGCATCAAGAAGGGTGATGTCATCGTTGCTGTGGGAGATAAGAAGATAACAAAGATGTCTGAACTTCAGGAGGACCTTGCTAAATTCAACCCTGGTGACAAGACTTCCATCACTATCATACGTGACAAGAAAGAGAAGAAGGTTAATGTAACCTTCCGCAACGTTCAGGGAAGCACCAAGGTTACCAAGGCATTGAGTCTCGAGAGTTGCGGTCTTGAACTCAAGGAACTGAGCGATAAGCAGAAGAAGGCTTACAACATAGCCAATGGTATTCAGGTGGCTAACGTGAAAGCTGGACCTTTCAAGACTGCTGGTGTGCCAAAGGGCTTTATCATCCGTAAGTGCAACGGCTATGTTATTAAGACTATAGCTGACTTCGAGAAGGCCTTTAAGCTTGCCCTTGATTCAGAGGAACGTGCCCTCTTCATCACTGGTCAGATTCCTGCTGGCGAGCCAAACGTCTTTGCCGTTATGTTCCCAGAGGAGTAGCACATTTAAAAATAAATAGTTTAATGTCGTCCAGTGAAGTGGTGACAAGCGGGAGGCATGAGTATAGTGGGAACCCGTCGCCATTGCGACGGGTTCTTTATGTTTAAACAAAATAAAAACACGACAAGTCAATGAAGCGATATTTTATTATGCTGGTGTTTGTGCTTAATGTCATGAACATGATGGCACAAACGAAAATTGTGGATTCTGCAACCAACTTGCCTGTGGCGTATGCTATTGTATATGATAGTAATGGTACCGTTGTGGGACATTCTGATGAATCAGGAATGGTAAACCTAAACAAAGGTAGGAAGTATTCCATTTCCCACTTAGGATATAAGTCATACGAGACGAATGTTTTTGGTGGCGAAAAGACGATTTTTATGTTGCCAATATCATACGACTTGAAGGATGTGAGTGTAGAGGCAAAACGAAAGAAGTACTATCATGTTAGGTATTACTATCGTATCATTGAGGATGTCAACTCCATAATGAAGTATTACAAGGAGGGCTTTGTGGATTTTTCCGTTAACACAAAAAATCGTAAGGTCAAGTTGATCGGTAATAGAAGTAGGACTTACGTCTTGGATTCCCTGTTGAAGTTGGATGTGCAGAGGTCGTTTATGGTTGGTGACATGCATCTTGGCATCCCTTACTTGGATTCAAAGTCGCTTTATGAGAGGATTGTTAGTAATAAGAGAAACACCATTGACGACTCGGGTAATGTTTTATGTGGCACGGATATTTTTGGTACTTATGTTAAGCATGAGGACTCAAATGAGGCGGTACTTTCGTTTGATGGATTATATCCAAAACAGCGTAAAGTGTTGAATCTGTTTGGTTACACTCAGGTACTTGACAAATTCCAGAACACGGAGGTTTTTCGTGATAATAATCTTGGTAATCATTCTATTTTTGATATTAGGGCATTTTCTGCTTATCGTCATTTTACGTTGAAGCATAAGAAAGAAGCAGTGACCAAGGACATTAATGTGAAGGATGAAGTGTTTATGGTCTGTTCGGAATATTCGAATGAGAAAAACAAGAATTCATTCTCGGCGATTACGAGTGAAATATTGGATGAATACAGAATCAAGTATCCTTTGGAAAAAGTTCTCCTTGACCATATTCACAAGATGCGACAGAGGACTAACTTTCGAAAGTGGATGGAATAATATGCACAAAGGTGTGTTATGCCTAATGTATACCACGTGTAATGTTTATTTTTTAAGCGTAACCTTCGGGTTATTTAAACCAAAAAGCGATATTGTTGTCAAAAAAGACAGATCGGAAATTTGACTTCTTTAATCTGCTTTTTTTTATTACTAAACCATAACCAAATATAGGAAGAAAGTAAGAAAAAGGATACATCAATTGCCAAAATATTTAAGTAATAAAAAAACGAATAACGTATAAATTTAATATATATTGTATGAGTGAAAACCTAATAATTGACAACAACGCATCTAAAGAAGATAAGTATGTGACGTTACTGCCACAGATTGAGGCAGTAATAGATGGAGAGCCAGACATCATCGCCAATATGGCAAATATTGCAAGTATGATACAGGAAACATTCCAGTTTTGGTGGACAGGTTTCTATCGTGTGATTGACAACCAACTTGTTTTAGGACCATTCCAGGGACCTATGGCGTGTACACGAATCAAGTTCGGCAAGGGAGTGTGTGGTACTGCATGGAAAGAAGCGCAAACTATCATCGTGAAAGACGTGGATCAATTCCCTGGACACATTGCTTGTAGTAGTGCGTCAAGAAGCGAGATTGTTGTACCTCTGAAGGTGAATGGCGAAGTTGTCGGAGTGCTTGACATCGATAGCGAAAAACTCAGTAATTTTGATTCTACCGACCAAAAATGGCTCGAAAAAGTGGCGGTTTTGCTATCTGCTGTTTACAAATCATAAGATAATAGTCTCGGGTTTGACAAAATGTCACTCTCTGAGACTATTTTTTGTGTTTACAGTCCTGCTATTTTATATTCTTTGTATATTTGAGGCGCAATTTGATAACAAAATAATATTTGAACGGCATACAATCCGTTTTTGTGAACCTAAAAAGATACAACAAATATGATTATTGAGAAAGTAATGAACAACCTGGAGCAAAAACACCCAGGTGAGAAAGAGTATTTGCAGGCAGTAAAAGAAGTGTTGATTTCAATAGTTGATGTTTACAACCAGCACCCAGAGTTTGAACGTGCCAAGATTATAGAGCGACTTGTTGAGCCAGAACGCGTCATCACATTTCGTGTTCCATGGGTGGATGACAAGGGTGAGGTGCAGGTAAACATTGGTTACCGTGTACAGTTTAACAGTGCAATCGGTCCTTACAAGGGCGGTCTTCGCTTTCACGCATCAGTAAACCTTAGTATTCTCAAGTTCCTCGGATTTGAGCAGACATTCAAGAATGCACTCACAACACTTCCTATGGGTGGTGGTAAGGGAGGCTCTGATTTCAGTCCTCGTGGCAAGAGCGATGCTGAGGTAATGCGCTTCTGTCAGGCGTTCATGGGTGAATTGTTCCGATACATTGGACCTGAGATTGATGTTCCTGCTGGTGATATTGGCGTAGGTGCAAGAGAAGTGGGTTATCTCTTTGGCCAATACAAGAAACTCACACGTGACTGGAGTGGGGTACTTACTGGTAAGGGACTTGAATTTGGCGGAAGCCTTATTCGTCCTGAGGCAACAGGATTTGGCGGTCTCTACTTTGTAAATGAGATGTTGCAGACACATGGCCATTCCATCGAAGGAAAAGTCGTTGCTATCAGCGGATTTGGCAACGTCGCTTGGGGAGCAGCTAAGAAAGCAACACAACTCGGAGCTAAGGTCGTAACCATCAGCGGTCCTGACGGCTATATCTACGATCCTGACGGACTCAACGAGGAAAATATTGACTATATGCTTGAACTTCGTGCTTCTGGAAACGACATATGCCAGCCATACGCTGAGCAGTTCCCGGGAAGTACCTTTGTGCCTAACAAGCGTCGTTGGTAGGTAAAGTGTGACATCGCCCTTCCTTGTGCAACTCAGAATGAGCTCAATGGTGAAGATGCAAAGCAACTCATTTCCAACGGCTGTATTTGTGTTGGTGAGATAAGTAACATGGGATGTACTCCTGAAGCCATCGACGCTTTCCTTGATAGCAAGATGATTTATGCTCCAGGAAAGGCTGTAAACGCTGGTGGTGTTGCAACGTCTGGACTTGAAATGAGTCAGAACGCCATGCACCTCAGTTGGACGGCAGAGGAAGTCGATAAACAGTTGCACAATATCATGCATAACATTCATGAACAATGTGTCAAGTATGGCAAGCAGTCTGATGGCTATATCAACTACGTGAAAGGTGCAAACATCGCAGGCTTTATGAAGGTAGCCAAGGCAATGATGGCACAAGGAATTGTGTAAACGGATATCATATAAAATAAGGCGTGATTTGTTCACGCCTTATTTTGTTTATGTCAAATACTTGTTGTTTTATACTAATTCAATATGCTTTCTTAGGAAAAATAAAAAAACAGAAACTTTAATTGCGGAAATGTGAATGTTATTTTTCCTTCTCTGTGCCAAGGCCTTGGAGTATGCCTTTTACAGCAGAAGCAGCATTGACAGCCTTATTCATGATGTTACCAGTCACACCCTTTGCAAAACTTGCAAGGCATTTTCCTTGGAGAACACCGATTTCTTCGTATTCCTCTGATGTGTATTGGTCTTTATACTTGAGAATACGTTTATTAATCTTCTCGTAGTCTTCCTTTGCATTTTCCCAGTCTCTAATTGTGTAGTTAATGCCGTCACGTTCTATGTCACGCTGAAAAGCACTAAGGTTACGTATAGCCGATGTCTTTGTACTGCATGAAGACAGAAGTGCTGCCATACATACCAATGAGATAAAAGCTTTTGTTTTCATAATTAAGTGAAAAAAAGATTAATAATGTTAAGTTGGTAAAGAAAAAAAAGAATTGTTAGTTAACACAACAAAATATTAACCAATAACCGCTTTTAATATTTTACTTTACCATAATTATGTCTGCAAAGAAAACGAATTTATCAATAACTGCCAATACATTTGCATCTTTTTTCCGTAAATGACATTAAAAAACATATTAAACGTGATTTCATCGAGAAAATCCTATGATGGAAACGAAAAATAAATTATCTTTGCAATCGAATGAAATAAAGGCTTAATACAAAGCCACCTGACTAACAACAGGACTAACATCAGGCATGACCCAAGAGAGAGACAAGAACGTGTTCATCGACATTATTTGGAGTCTGCCACTATTTGATATGTAAGAAGGGAATGTGTTATGGAGACTGCAACAGCATTAGAATTTAGAAACGAAGCCTCGATATCTTCCGTGAGTTTCAGAGGGTTTGGCGAAGTCATCGACCAATCACGCAATATTATCAAAGTGATAGGTGTTGGCGGCGGCGGTAGTAATGCTGTCAAAAACATGGTCAATGAAGGACTGACAAACGTTAGTTTCGCCCTCGTAAATACCGACAGTCAGGCTCTGAAGAATGCAACCGTAGCCACTAAGATACAGATTGGCGACAAAGGGCTCGGCGTGGGTGGTGTTCCAGAGATTGGACGTGAAGCTGCTGAATTCAGTATTGAGGAAATCAAGAGTCTCTTTGATGACAACACTAAGATGGTGTTCATAACAGCAGGTATGGGCGGTGGCACAGGCACTGGCGCATCACCTGTTATAGCTCGTGTTGCCCGTGAGAAAGGCATTCTTACCGTTGGAGTTGTCACACTTCCTTTTAAGTTTGAGAAACAACAGCGCATTGATAAGGCACTCAGAGGTGTAACCGCACTCAAGGAGGAAGTTGATTCGCTCATAGTCATCAACAACGAACGTCTCATCGAAATATGTGATAATGACGACACATCCATAGAGGAAGCACTTAAAATATCCGATAAAGTCGTAACAACAGCCACACGTAGCATAGCGGAAATCATCACAAAGGAAGGACTCATAAACCGAGACTTCCGTGATGTTTGCACCGTACTTGAAGACGGTGGTTCTGCTGTCATGTCGTCAGGAACGGCAAACGGTGAGAACAGACTCATCAATGCCATGTGTGAGGCGCTCAACTCTCCTATGCTTAACAAGGCTGACATAGAGAACAGCCACAAACTTCTCTACATCGTTTATCAAAGCCACGACAGACCAGTACGCATGACAGAACTTAACGAGACAAATGCGTTCATGGAACGCATGGCACCCGATCTTGAAGTTCTATGGGGACTTTACTATGACGACTCTCTCGGTGACCATGTACGTGTTGATATTATAGCAACAGGTTTTGACAGGGTTCGTTCACGTGACAGTAAAAAGGCAGAAGATGCCCGTCGCATCGAAATGTTACGTGAGCACTACTATAATCAAGATGCTCCATCCGTTACTACAGCCACAGATATTATGGAATCTTTGAAAGCGAAGTATTACTCTACTCCTGCAACAACTGATGCCATACCGACTGACGAGAAAACGGTATCATTTAATGACAACGAAGAGACTGCTCCTGTAAAAGTCAATACAGATGAGACAAGTGATGTAATCATATCCTTCGATGAGTCAGAAGAAAAAGTGACAGATACTCCTGCTACTGTTACTGTCAGTACGTCAAAATCCGCTACTCTTCAACCTGTTCAGACTGCTATTGATTTTGGTAATGATGAATCAAGTATGGACTTCACAATGGAAAATGATACAGAGAAAGCGGAGAACGAAAATGCGTTGGAATTATCAGATGACAATACTGCAAATCGTTTAAGCTATTACACCAGTAAATTCATGAGTTTCTTCGATAAACTTGTAACGGAATAACTCAGTTTTATCGTATAAATATAAAACAGGACAAAGAGACAAGCATATGCGGTCATTTTGTCTTGTTTTTTATATATCATGTGTTTTTAATGTGATTTACGTCAAAAATTGGTAATGGCGAAGATTCACAAATTATATGGTTTGTGAAGATGTAATGGCAATTAGCATATATTTTTAATCTTTTTGCTTTTCGTTTCGATAAAAATCTGTATTTTTGCAAAGATTTTGGATGCAAAAATGTGATCATTCCAAATTTTAGGTGTCATGCACTCCTTAAAACAGGTAAAATCTGCTAAAAGAATTATTAAAATTAAAACATATATATATGTCAAAAGTTGCACTTATCACTGGCGTTACAGGCCAGGATGGATCTTATCTTTCGGAATTTCTTCTCAGTAAGGGCTATGAGGTACACGGTATCATTCGTCGTAGTTCTGTTGATTTCCGTGAACGTATTGCTCACCTCGAAGGACAGCCACACTTCCATCTCCACTTTGGTGACCTTGGTGACTCCATGTCACTCGTGAAGGTTGTAGGTGCAGTTAAGCCAACAGAGATATACAACCTTGCTGCTCAGAGCCATGTGCAGGTTAGCTTCGACTCTCCAGAATTCACAGCTGACGTGGATGCAACTGGTGTGCTTCGTGTACTTGAGGCTGTACGTGCTTGTGGACTTGAGAAAACTTGCCGTATTTATCAGGCGTCTACATCTGAACTCTATGGTAAGGTAGAGGAGGTTCCACAGAATGAGAACACTCCTTTCCATCCTTACTCACCATATGCCGTTGCAAAGCTCTACGGTTATTGGATTGTCAAGGAATACCGCGAGGCATACAATATGTTCTGCTGTTCTGGTATCCTATTCAATCACGAGTCTGAGCGTCGTGGCGAGACATTCGTAACTCGTAAGACTACACTTGCTGCTGCTCGTATCTCACAGGGACTTCAGGACAAGCTCTACCTCGGCAATCTATCTTCACTCCGTGACTGGGGATATGCCAAGGATTATGTAGAGTGTATGTGGCTTATCCTCCAAAACGACAAGCCAGAGGACTTCGTCATCGCAACAGGTGTTCAGCACTCTGTACGTGAGTTTGCATACTACGCATTCAAGCATGCTGGCATCGAACTAAAGTTCGAGGGTGAAGGTATGGACGAGAAGGGTATCTGCGTAGCAGGACCAGAAAACCTTATTGGTAAGACGCTTGTTGAGGTGTCAGAGGATTTCTACCGTCCAACAGATGTAGTAAATCTCTGGGGTGACCCAACAAAGGCTAAGGCTAAGCTTGGATGGAACCCATCTAAGACAAGCTTTGAGGAACTCGTCAAAATTATGGTTGAGTCTGATATGGCTAAGGTTGCTGCCGAAGGTGCTGCACAGAAGGTGCGCATGAACCTTGCAGAATACCTTGAAAAGGGAATCGTGAAATAAAAAAGATTCGGGATTATAGTATAAAATTTTGTTGTCCGCTAAAATTTTGTGTTTTGCATGTACGTATGCGTAAGTAGAACACAAATTTTTAGCGGACAATAATATTAAAATAGCAATAATCCTACAAAAATGCATTGTAGGATAAGGATTGCGGGAACTCCGTACTTGAATTTTTTGTGTAGTGTTTTGTGATGCCACACTTTTATTCCGAGTTCTGCGCCTACAGAGCCGCCGATGATTGCCATCCAGAGTAGGGTGGCTTCGGGTATGCGCCATCTGTTTGACTTCGCTTTCCATTTGTCAATGCCATACATGATGAATGTAATGACATTGATAGTAATAAGATATATAAGTAATACATTTATCAACAAGTCCATTGTATGTATTGAATCTAAGCGTTTCCTAAACGAAAGTTACTTCAATCGAACTTCTTGGTGCGGAAGTGGCAGTAAGGGCTTCCACCTGTATTCTCATAATAGTTCTGATGATATTGCTCAGCAATCCAGAATTTGTCTGCTGCCTCGATTCTTGTATTCACTTCATGTCCCTTGGAACGAAGGATGGATACGAGTTTATCGATGGTTTCGTGCTGTTTCTCGGATGTGTAGAATGCACCACTAAGATACTGTTCGCCCTTGTCAGGTCCTTGACCATCTGTCTGTGCAGGGTCGTGGATTTCAAAAAACAGTTTACATAAATCTTCGTAACTCACTACATCAGGGTCGTACTCCACAAGTACGGCTTCTATATGGCTTGTCTTGTGTGTCCTCACATCCTCGTACGTTGGATTTTCTTCCTTACCACCTGTGAATCCAACGAGTGTTTTCAATACTCCTTTACGCTTTTGAAAGTAATGCTGGACGCCCCAAAAACAACCTGCGGCAAAGATTCCGTATTCAGTTCCTGTTTCCGGAGTATAGAGCGAAATCTTATTTGATTCCTCCACAGCAGCCTTGATGAGTTTTAGAGCCTCACCATGCTTCTTCTGAAGGTCTGGATGGTTCTTACCACGCTCGTAGTTATGAGTCAAGTCGTAATACTTAACCATAAGTGCGATTGGGTTGTGAGAGTCGATAATGTGATGAATATAATCGTTGTATGATTCATTCTTGTTATGTGTAAGCAGAATCAATGCATTTACCACACTTTCTGGTATTCCTGATTCGAGAAGATTGTCAGGTGTGTAATCAGAATCTTCCAACACGTCGTGAAGGAATCCTGCCATTCGTTCCTCGTCTGTCTTGCCCATGAGTCCTACGGCAAGTGGGTGAAGGATATATGCTTCTCCGTCTCTGTCAAGTTGTCCTGAATGTGCCTTTACGGCTATCTCTAATGCTAAATCTACTTTGCTCATATTTGAGTTTTTAAGTTTTTATGTTTGTGAGTTTTTAAGTTATTGTGGAGAGGTAGTTATACTAGAGGCTCTAGATAAACTAGATATACTAGAGACTCTAGATAACTACATGATATGACACTATGTCCTATCGAAAATTCGATTTTACTTAAATATCGAGATGATTGTTGCAGTCAGCAGGAGGAAGACGAGAATGATGAGGACAGCCAAGAGGAGACACGTCCACTTGAGCCACTTCATGATTCGTGTAAGTATCTCGTTTCCATCGTCCGAAAACTGTTGGATGCAGTTGAATAATGCCGATGAAGTCACGAAGAAATCATCAATCCATCCGATGACAGGAATGTCGGGGATAAGGTCGGCAGGAATGAAATCATACACTATTGCACCGATAAGCAATATGATGGATGTAATCTGTTTTCTGTTCATGTCATTCGTTGTTTGTGATTCCAAAGTAGAAACCTGGCTCCGGTGGTTGATTATATCCTACGTTCTCTGTTGCCACACTTATCCTGTAAGGTATGTCCTCCATGAATGAGTGGAAACGGTAGGAGGTAGGTATCGTTGTGGTGTAAATACGTAGTTCCTTGCTGTCTCTTGTGCGTACTATCACTTCTTCGCGCCAGTCGCCTATGATGTCGGCACTAAGACATGGATTCATCTTACTGCTGTTGTTGAAGGCACATCCTTCCTCTCTAAAGTTCTTCAAGATTTCGCAGCGTGACGTGTTCCAATTGAATTTTGTAATCGTCTCTCTGTCCAAGAGTTCACGGAGCTTGTCGCCATCCCACCATACGGCAGAGTTTTGAGGAATGAACGTACTTGTGTTATGATGATTACCGTTGACATCAAAATATCCTCTTTGGCTTGAAGACCACATCTCAAGTCCCGGATTCGTAGGGTCAATGTCAGCTGCCATACCTCTGCCGACGTCGATGTCGCTCTTTATCTGGAAGATGATGCGTCCTGTCCTTGCGTCACGGAAATCAGAGCCGTCACGCTTATTCTCATGTACGTCCCATAGCTGTAGTGAGGTGGAATCAGGATAGAATGCCATAAGATGAAGTGCATCGCCATGTCCCATGCCAGTGGTGTAAAGTCCGGTTCCATCGTTATTTATTGCCATAGAACCGTATGTTATTTCGTCACATCCATCGCCATCCACATCGCCCACACGAAGGTTATGGTTGCCTTGTCCGCTGTAAGGGAGGGCATTTGGATTTGTAATACGGTTGATGCTGTCTGTCTTCTCAGAGTCAAACACCCATCGTGAGGTAAGTTCCTTGCCGTCCCAATCCCATGCTGCAATGACGGTACGAGTATAATATCCACGGCAGAATACTGCACTTGGATGCTTGCCGTCAAGATAAGCCACACAAGCAAGGAAGCGGTCAACGCGGTTTCCGTAATTATCACCCCATGCGGCAATGTTTCCACGTGAAGGGATATAGTCAACTGTTTTCAAGGCTTTGCCCGTTTCTCCGTCAAAAACCGTGAGATATTCGGCACCTGACAGAATCCTACCGCTAACATAACGTTTGTGAGGTTCCATCTTGCCGTCGATGCTTTTGTTTATATATCCGTTTGTGACATAGTTGGCGTCCTTGTCACCGATATAATTTCCCTTGCCGTCTTTCGTTCCATCGGCAGTTTTCATCATAAGTTCAGCTTTTCCGTCACCGTCAATGTCAAATACCATGAATTGTGTGTAGTGAGCTCCTGCACGAATGTTGCGTCCAAGGTCTATTCGCCACAGTTGTTTTCCGTTTAGCTTATAGCAGTCGATCAGGACGTTTCCTGTAACACCCTCATGTGAGTTGTCATGTCCCATGCAGTCCCATTTGAGGATAATCTCATATTCGCCGTCACCATCTACATCGCCTACACTTGCATCGTTGGCAGAATATTGGCACATCCTGCCGTCAATCTGGACGTAAGCGGGACGGTTGAGGGGGATGCTGATGTAAGGTTTACTTGACTCTTTGAATAGTGTATAATCAGCTTTGCCTTCCTTTGTCTCTTTTCCGTCAATGACGGGAACAACGGAATATTTTGTTGTCTTGTCCTTGGCAGGATACCTGAAGAAGGTTGAAGATACCAATGGCGATGGGTTAAGACGTTTTCCGTTGGAATATATGTTGAAAGCCGTGTTTGCTTTGTCCGTTGAAAGGTATCTCCATGAAATGGTCACGGAGTCGTTATCCCGAATACAGACAACTCCACGACCCAGTTTTTCCCGTTGGATTGTGGAGTAGTCATAATTAGGTTGTGCAGAAAGTCCTGCACATACTAAAAGAGAAAGTGTTGAAAGTGTAAGTCCTTTCATACAAATTTATTTTATAATATAGACGAAACTTGTAGTATCGCCAATTGCATTAAGGCTGTTATAGTTGTATAACCTTAAGTCCAACTTGAATTCCTTGAGGTCAAGTTCATCATAATTATTCTTTCCTTCGATAATCTTCTGGAAAGTAGTGTCATCTTTGTATGATGCAGAGAATATAGCTCTCTTGAATTCATCGAGTGTTTTAAGTTTTCTGCTCACAAGAGTTCTGTAGTCGTAGAAAGCTTGCTCGTCGCATACGCTTACAGCAAGTTCAATGGAAGGAACATCTACCTTTGCTGTGTGTGTAAAAAATACTCCGACGATGGAATCCTTTTTCAATACATCCTTGATATATGGTTCATATACCTTGTTTGTGGAATCTGTGAACACACATTTGTTTAGTGTTCCGACATGGTGAGTTGTTACTTCGGCGTTGTTGCCATCCACGTCAAGGCTACATGATGTCATGGCTGCAAGTGCAGTGAACAAAGGCACAAATAAGAGTTTTTTCATTTTGTTGTTAAATTATGGTTTATGTTTTTTTACAAAATATGGGTATGTATTTTAATACCCATATTTGTGTTTACTGCTGTATTTTTTACTTTGTTATATCAAAAAGATTGTTAGGCATGAACTTGGCAAGTTCTGCCTCCTTGGTTTCTGTACCTG
>JAGCWG010000323.1 GCA_017961965.1 Bacteroidaceae bacterium
AAGCTCTTCGGAGGTGAATTTGCTAAGGCTGGTAACATCATCGTTCGCCAGCGTGGTACAAAGCACTACCCAGGTAAGAATGTAGGTATCGGTAAGGATGACACTCTTTACGCTCTTGCAGACGGTATCGTAACATTCAAGCGTGGACTTCTCAACCGCAGCACAGTATCTGTAGAACCAGTATCTGCTGAATAAGCAAAGATTCAAGATACAATCTCAAGAAAAAGGAGGAAATGAACTTTCATTTCCTCCTTATTTTTTTTGCTTACGCACAAAAAAGCCACCGTACACGGTGGCTAAGACCGATGACAAACTAGGATTATTCTATTACCTTTACTCCACCTGTAGCGGTATCGAACACAACTTTTGTAGTCACATCCTTTCCGAAGAGAGTTGGTCCGAGAACATCGACCGTACCATACTGAGCAAAAGGCATCTCGCCAGAGAAATAGTTTCCCGAACCTGAGAATACTTGAACATCCGCCATGCTTGGCACATTATACACAAGCCCCGTAAGCTTGCGCTTAGCAGCCTCCTTTTCTGTTGGCAAGGTAACCGTATGCTTATCTGTAATGCTCACATACACAGGTTCGCCAGAAAGGTCATCGGCATCCACATAACCAAGCTTCTTGGAGAAGCGAAGAAGCACTTCCTTATCTATATCCTTATCAGGAGTTATGACATAAACCCTCTCACAATACAAAGTATCCGTATATCCGACAAAAGCCTGCATAAGTGCTTCTTCCTGAAGGTCAAGGGCATCAAGGCAGATATGGAACGACTCACCATCCTTAGGCATTGACTCAACCTGTCCACGTTTAATCTGATTCTTGCTGTCACGAATATCAAGTATCTCCTGTGCCATAAGCTCAGCAAGCTTTGACGAAGAGGTGGCAGAAAGCATCTCCTCATTATAATACTTGCGATAATCAAGACGATTGTTCGTAGTATGGTCTGCCTCCACATTCTTAGCGTCAGACACCTCATCCACATTGGTATTGATAGCCATCATCAAACCTGAACGTGTAAGCTGCACCTTTGGCAAGAGGTTCTTGTCCTTCACCTTGACCGTATATATCTTCAGAGTGTCTGGCCGTCCTACTGTAGTTGCCGTAACCGAAGTGATACGCCAATTTGTCTCTGCATCCGAACGGACATCGGACAATCGGAGATAACGCTCCGCATAACGTGCATACTCACCAGGAGTATAGACAGTCTTGATAGCAGTAACCTTAACCTGCAACTCAGTCTTTGGAAGAATATAGTTCACACCATCCGCAGTCACCGCAGGGTTGAACACAGCCACCTGTGCATTTGCACCCAAGAAAGCGAGTGACGCCAATAACATTATACCTTGTCTTTTCATTTCTTTTTATCTTTTCTTAGTCTTAGGAACGCCTCTGGCAACGATTCCACGATGTCGCTTGCGATAAGTCCCACGTAGCCACGCGTCTCAGATGCCACGTCGCCAGCAAGTCCGTGGAGATAGACTCCAAGCTTGACGGCACTATCGGCATCATACCCCTGTGCAAGCAAAGCAAGAATCACGCCAGTAAGCACATCTCCACTACCCGCCGTTGCCATTCCCGGGTTACCCGTAGGGTTAAAGCACACAGAGCCATCAGGACACACAACCGCGGAGAAAGCACCTTTAATAACAATATATATCTGCTGACGGGAACATAACTCCCGCGTCTTGCAGAGTTGATCATACGAATTGGTTGACGTACCGATAAGTCCAAACAACTCCTTCTTATGAGGAGTGAGAATGCAATCCTTAGACAATTGAGAAATCCAACCACGGTGGTCACCAAGAATGTTTATTGCATCAGCATCAAGAATAATAGGAACATTGCACGACAACTTTATTTGCTCTATCATCGCCTGTGCCGTAGCTGCCTCCTTGCCTATTCCTGGTCCTATGGCTATGGCATCAAAGCCTTGCATAGGGAAGGAATGTGAGAAATACGCCTCATCACCCTCTATACTGAGCACAGCCTCTGGAACAGCAATCTGTAAAGGCAACACATTGCCCTCCTGAGTTCGGACGGTTACTTTTCCAACTCCAGAACGAAGACATGCTCTTGATGCCAATATCGCAGCACCTGCCATACCCTTCTTTCCTGCAACAAGAATCGCATTTCCCGCCATTCCTTTATGAGCAAAGCGCATACGAGTACGCAGCATAGGTACAATGTCACTTGTTTCTGTATAATTGTAAGGAGACTGAAAATCCTCAGTATCAGGTTCCATAAGCTTTATGTCAAGCACTTTCCATTGTCCCACATATTGCTCGTTCTCCGGAAACAGGAATGAAAGCTTCGGATATTGGAACGTGAATGTATAATCAGCCTTAATGATATGGTCAACAACATTATTCTCGTTATCTTCGCACATCAAGCCCGAAGGAACATCAATAGAAACTACTGTGGTCTCTGAGGCATTAATATACTTCACCATACTTGCGAATCCGCCGCTGAGAGGACGGCTCACACCAGTACCGAAAAGTCCGTCAATGACGACATCGTCAGCACCAAGAACAGGAGGAGCAAACGAAGAAGTGACTTACACAAAATTGACGTGACTACATTCATGAAGCCTAATATTGTTCGTCTGGCAATCTGGCGAAAGACTACCCTTCGTATTGAAGAGATAGACAGAGACACGGCATCCAGCCTTTGCCATGATTCGAGAAACGGCAAGCGCATCGCCACCATTGTTTCCAGGACCTGCAAAAACCTTATACGACACAGTATTACCCCATCGCTCCATGATTTCGTGAGCGACGGCAATGGATGCACGTTCCATAAGATTAACGGAACTGATAGGTTCGTGTTCTATCGTATAAGCATCAATTTCTTTAATCTGTGCTGCTGAATATACGTTCACACTGCCAAGATAACGAAGGGTAAAGTATCAATTGCAATTTCGCACTTAAAAAAGCCTTAACACCTTAATTTTTCCACTATTTACAACGGTTTAGTAACTTTTATAGTCAAACAGCACAGAAAATCGAGTATTTTTGCGTAAGTTTGCAAAAGATTCCGAACGGAATCAAAATATAACAAGACGTTTTATCAAGAAAATGATAAGAATAAAAGACAAAGACTTTGAAATTTCAATCAGACGCGATGAGATAGAAGAGCGTATCGCTGCCATCGCAGAGAGAATGAACAAAGATTATGAGGACAAGTGTCCGCTTCTCGTAGCAATACTGAATGGCGCGTTTGTCTTCGCTGCCGACCTCGTAAGGCACCTCACCTTTGAGCATGAGATTCAGTTTGCCAAGTTCTCAAGCTACGAAGGAATGTCAACAACAGGAAAAGTAAAGGAACTGATAGGTCTCAACATTGACATAGAGGACAGGGACGTCATCATCGTTGAAGACATAGTGGACACGGGAGTCACAATGTCAACCCTCATTCCAAAGTTCAGGGAGAAAGGAGCACGCTCAATAGAGATAGCCGCACTTCTTGTCAAACCAGAGAAACTCACGGTGGATCTCGACATCAAATACTGTGCAATGGAAATTCCTAATGACTTTATCGTTGGATACGGTCTCGACTATGACGGATTGGGTCGTAACTACCCAGACATTTACACAGTGACAAGCAAATAAGGCATAGCAAAATAAGCACATTTATAATTAATTTTAAGGTAAAAATGAAGAATATCATTATTTTCGGAGCCCCAGGTTCTGGAAAAGGAACTTACAGTGACAAGATTGTAGAAAAGTACGGATACGGACACATCTCAACAGGTGATGTTCTCCGTGGAGAAATCAAGAACGGAACAGAGCTCGGAAACATCGCTAAGGGTTACATTGACAACGGTCAGCTTATCCCAGACGAGCTTATGATTGACATCCTCGCTAAGACTTACGATACCTTCCCAGCAGGTAAGGGCGTAATCTTCGACGGATTCCCACGTACAATTGCACAGGCTGAGGCACTCAAGAAGATGCTTGCAGAGCGTGGTCACAACATGGGTATCATGATTGAACTCGTAGTTGAAGAGGACGTACTTATGGCTCGTCTCCTCAACCGTGCTAAGGAGCAGGGTCGTGCAGACGACAACGAGGTAACAATCAAGAAGCGTTTCGAGGTTTACCGCACTCAGACTGCCCCACTCGCTGAATGGTTTGAGAAGGAAGGCATGCGTAACACTTTCAGCTGGAGCGAACACCCATCAATGGAGGGAATGCTTGAGGCTATCTACGGTGTTATCGATGCTGCTAACAAATAATATACGTTAGGAGTCAAATACACAAGGAATTGTTACTCCACAAGAGTAGCAGTTCCTTTTTTTTTAGTTTTTCAGTTCGTGAGTTTTTAAGTTTTTTCAATTCTCGCGAAACAAAAACAAACGAGAGTTCACTGTGTTTAAGAGTATTTCTTTAATTATCTAAATGTTATAAATTATTTATTGTTCTAATGGCACAAGAATCAAATTTCATAGACTATGTAAAAATCTACTGTCGTTCAGGACGAGGCGGACGCGGTTCATGCCACATGCACAGAGCAAAGTACATGCCTAAGGGCGGTCCTGACGGAGGAAACGGCGGCCGCGGAGGACACATCATCCTCAGAGGCAACCGTAACTACTGGACTCTCCTGCACCTTAGATACGACCGCCACATCCACGCCGAGCATGGAGGCAACGGTTCAAAATGCAAGAGCTCCGGAGCACAGGGAGCAGATAAGTATATCGAAGTTCCTTGTGGCACAGTGGTATATAATGCAGAGACAGGTGAATATATCTGCGACGTAACCGAACATGGACAAGAAGTAATACTCCTCAAGGGAGGACGAGGCGGACTTGGAAACTTCAACTTCGCCACTCCAACAAATCAAGCTCCCCGCTATGCACAGCCTGGAGAGCCAATGCAGGAACTAAGTGTCATACTTGAACTTAAGCTTCTCGCCGACGTGGGTCTCGTGGGCTTCCCTAATGCAGGAAAGTCAACACTCGTCAACGCCCTCAGCTCAGCAAAGCCAAAAATAGGAAACTACCCATTCACAACACTTGAGCCATCACTCGGCATCGTGCCTTACCGTGACGGACGCTCGTTCGTAATTGCCGATATCCCAGGTATCATCGAGGGAGCAAGCGAAGGCAAGGGACTCGGATTACGCTTCCTTAGACACATCGAGCGCAACTCCCTACTCCTATTCATGATTCCTGCTGACACCGAGGACATCAAAAAGGAATACGAGATACTACTCAACGAGCTTGCAACATTCAACCCTGAGCTTCTAGAGAAAGGACGAGTGCTCGCCATCACCAAGTGCGACCTTCTCGGACAAGACGAGGAACTCGTAGATATGCTTGAAGAAGACCTTCCAAAGGATATTCCTGTTGTCTTTATAAGTGCCGTTGCACAACAGGGATTACAACAACTCAAGGATATCCTTTGGCAGGAAATGAACAGCGAGAGTAACAAGATTGCTGCTATCAACACTCAGGACACCATTGTTCACAAGAACAAAGACTTCGCCTATCTCTCCGACTTTGACGACGAGGTTGACGAGGGATGGGGTGACGAAGACAAGTTCGTCGAGAACGACATTGAGTTCCTTGACGAGGACGAGCTTGAAGACCTCGAAGACTTCGAATACGAAGACGAGAACATATAATAACAATTAGGTATTAAATGGCATTCGCGAAATTCAAGTACAATTAGCGAAGAACCAACAATACCCAACATTTCAAACACAGAGGGCACAGAGAACTCCGAGAAATCAAATCTTGGCATACTCTGTGCCCTCTGCATTTTGAGGCTTAACCAACAGGGTAAATCCGCCGCCTCCACTCTACATCTGTCACCACCTCGAAACGGAGGACAGGAAGGATGTTAAAAGAAAAAACACCGAAACCAACAAAGGTTCCAGTGTAGCAACATCTAAATCTATGAATCAAAAATCTTCATTCGAGCGGAAAACGAGACTCGAACTCGCGACCCCAACCTTGGCAAGGTTGTGCTCTACCAACTGAGCTATTTCCGCATTGTACATATCCTGAAAGTGAAGAGGAGGAGACTCGAACTCCCACGGGCTTAGCCCACTACCCCCTCAAAGTAGCGCGTCTACCATTCC
>JAGCWG010000324.1 GCA_017961965.1 Bacteroidaceae bacterium
ACTCCACTTGTCCATGAGTGTGACCAATACTTGGTAGGAGCACCCATCACCACGAACCAAAGGTAAGTACACTTCTCTGGAACGGTAATGCTCACTTCGCCATCCTTGGCTGAGCATACGTCAGAATATGTACGTGTTCCGTCAGATGAATACGCTACAAGTCCGTAACGCCATCCTGCACGCTCAACGTATGTCTTGCCATATCCTTCACATCCTGCTATTCCC
The DNA here is from genome assembly GCA_017961965.1 of Bacteroidaceae bacterium. The sequence goes on from JAGCWG010000324.1 coordinate 226, forward strand.
TTGAATGTGGCAGTTACGACTGTTCCGGCTGCAGGCACCTTGAGAGGATTTGCATTATAGCCATAGTTTTCTGGGCAATATTGTGGGTCAACCACCCACCAGCTCTTGTCATTATCAAGATACTTTGAGAGGATGGATGCCGATGGTTCAATGAGTCGCTGTGGCTCAGCACCAATCTTTGCCTTACCGTAATTGCGGACACCATCAATATCTATTGTCACGAGGTGTGCAAATGCCTGATACATCTCATCGCCAAATGTTTCCTCATTAAGTCCGAAGAGACGCATGTACGTCTGAGTAGGGTCTTCAGGTTTCTTTGTCTCACGCCAGATACGTGCTATGGTGTTCTTTCCATGAAGCTGGCACCAGTAATCCTGATAGAAGCAGTTGTTGTAACGAATATCCTCATGATGGATGTTGAGGTGGTGAGTCTTGAGATATCCCTCATAATACTCGCCATCGGAATACTGCAAAGAAGGATAAACCTTATAAGCCTGCCAGTTGGCACAATCTTCCCACCACTCGTTGTCATTTCCCTGACCAATACCGTAGCCGAAACCATGAGTATTGCCAAGGTCAGCAGATACGAGGTACTGGAATGTGTGACCAATCTCATGTGCGACAGTATGTCCGTTGCGGGCAGTTGCCGCACGAGGAGTACAATGGAACACACCTACCTTGTAAGGCTTATTTACCTTTCCAGAAGAGCTCATAGTGTAGAGAAGTCCATCCACTCCACTACCATCTGCACGCCAATCGCCGTTGTTTCCTCCCCAACCCTTCTTGACAATGTACATGTGTATCTTTGCCAAGTCGGTAGTCGAGTTGCCCGGCTCCACGAAGCCCATCTCATCCACATAGCATTTCCAAATCTTCTCGGCATCCTTGATGAGCGTGTTCACGTTACAAGTGTAGCCGTCGTATGAGATATTACCATTAGGTGTCTTTGTAATTCCGTTTTCCCAGAAGATGATGAAGTGTTCAGATTCTACAGAACGCTGGAAACAGAACTGGGAAGTGGTCTTAGTATAGTCATTATTTAAGTAAGTGCTTGGCTGCACGATAAGCCTGCCTGGCTTATTGAAAGTGTATGAGCCATTAGCTTCAGAGTCGTACGTATAGCTTCGTTTCGTAAGTACTGCACTACTATTGAACACCGTCATGTTGCTGGAGCGGAACTCTATCGAATCCACTCCCTTCATAGGGATGACACGGTCAACCACGGAACGTTCACTATAATCAAACCAAAGTGTGTCACCTACTTCTGCCTTAAGGCTCGAAGGAACAGCACCAAGAAAAAGTGCTGAAGCAAAAGAACAAATAAGTTTCTTCATAATCATCACTTTTTAATAACCTTGAATGATGTGCTTCCTGTATTGACTACATAAGCACCATTTGCCAACTCGTTGAGATTAACTGCCACACGTCCATCATTCTCTGAGACTTCCGCCTCAACCTGAGCACCCGAAGCGTTAAACACCTTTACCTTATCCGCATTTCCGGCAAAGATAATCGTGTTAGACTTGTACGTGTGATACGGATTGTTTTCAACATCCTCCACAGCATTTGGGTCATCCGTATTTGAAATAACGAACGACACAAGCTCAGGGAATGTATATTTATGCTCATCACCCAAAGTTATCTCCCCTTCATGAATTTTCATCATAGGATAGGAATCTGACGTAATGAGGAAATATACCTTAGTTCCATTCTTGAGAGTGAGGACAAGGCTCTTGGCTGAACCAGAGAGAATACCAACAGTTGCAAGTATAAGAGTTAGAAGTACCTTTTTCATTTTCCCTCCTTGTTTAAGTTACGTACATTGAAACCAAACCATATTGTTGCAGCAAAGAATATTACCGCAAAAATGGCGAATATCTTCACGTTTGGGTCGCCATTTGGTAATTAATTTGCCATCGATGCACTCGCTACATAACAAATTATCGAAAATAAGCATGATGCCATCATCATTATTTTCTTTAATATTTCCATTGTTATCCGATTTCTTTAGTTGATATTTTGATAAGTATAAGTTGCCGATGTACGTAATCTATTCTTCGACATTCATCCTCAATGCCTCCTCAATGATTCCTCATCGTTCCTTTTTACATTTTAAGTTAAAAAGAACATGATAATAAATCATTCTATATTCCCCCTCCAAAATGGGAGGGAGGGGCCTTTCTTACTTATTCAGTTTCCAAGAATAACCGTCCTTAGTATCCTTAACCTCAAAGCCAAGGGCTGCGAGGTTGTCGCGGATAAGGTCGCTTGTTGCCCAGTCCTTGTTAGCCTTTGCCTTGCTACGCTGTTCGAGGA
>JAGCWG010000325.1 GCA_017961965.1 Bacteroidaceae bacterium
TACCGCATTCTTCCTTAACAACAACATCAATGGCGGTTCGGCAAGGTATAACTACAGCATGGTTGTTGACAGCATTGATGTGGGTGGCGAAGAGTACTCGCTTGATGAGTCAACTGATGATTATGTGCTTGTCAAGATTGGTGATGAGGACGAGTATGTCAGTGGCGACCATGAGTACAATATAAGCTATGTACTGCGTGTGCCTGATGACCGCTACGACGTGTCCGACTATCTCTATGCCACAGTATTGGGTACTGATTGGACTTCATCGGTTGAACACTTTCAGTTTGCTCTTACCTTTGAGAAGCCTTTGCCAGAGTCTGTGCCACACAGTCTCCGTGTGTTCAGCGGCCCATACGGAAGCATAGGCAATGACCTCCACATCGACGTTAAGGCTGACCGCAAGAGCATCTCTGGCAGCACCGTTGATGTTCCTCCTTTCAATGGCATCACCCTTCGTGCAGAGATGGAGAACGGCTACTGGGAAGACGCTTTCACGGTAAGCAGTGTATGGATGTATGTGTTCATTGCCTTGACAGCGTTTTTCTTTGTCATCGTCATGTTGTGCTTTGTCCGCAACAGACGCAGAAAGCCGCTCATGGTCATCGAGTACAATGCACCTGACGGCATCAGCAGTGCCGAGGTGGGCGTCATCATCGACGACAGTGCAGATGTCAGCGACCTCGCTTCACTCATCGTATGGTTTGCGTCAAAGGGTTATCTCAAGATACGTGAGGTGCCTGGCAAGAAGCATATCTTCAAGAAGGACGAGATAGACATCGAGCTTACCAAGGTCAAGGGGCTTCCTAAGGATGCGCCTAAGTACCAGAAGAAGTTCTGGAAGGTATTGTTCGGCGATGGTAACACGGTGCTCCTTTCCGAGCTTGGCGACTGTCATTATGAGATAAACGAGGCAATCAATGCCCTGAAGAAAGAGTTTACAGGAAAGCGTGCCTTGACAAGAACAAGCTGGAAGGCTGTCCTTGCCATCCTCGCATTCTTCATCTGCGGTATAGCTGCCATCAACTGCTGCAACTGCGTAGATGTCATACATACAGGCATCGCAATATATGCAATACTGGCATGGGGAGCACTTGCATTCTGTGCATCTATTATGCGAATGTGGCGTTCAAACTATGACATGATTTCATCGTTCTGGCAGAAGGCAGTTGAATATGCAGCTTACATTGTACTTGGTGTACTCACCACAGGTGTGTTTGCCTTGTTCTTGTACAACGAATACGATATGTTTGTTCCTGTCGAGGTGCCTGCAGGCATCATGGCAGCAGGATGGGTTATCGTCCTCTTCTCCGGTCATGCGGTACATGACACCAAGTACCGACTTGAGACAATGTCGCTCCTCCTTGGCTTCCGTGAGTTCATCGAGAAGTCTGAGTTGCCAATGCTCAAGTCACAGGTGGATGAGAATCCATCGTTCTTCTACGACATCCTGCCATACGCCATGGTATTCGGTCTTACCGACAAGTGGGCTAAGAAGTTCAGCACACTGGACATAAAGGAGCCTGACTGGTATGAGGGAACAGGCACATTGACATCAAGCATGCTTGCCGCACATATCGGCAACGCCGTTGCAAGTCAGATTGGCCGCTCAATAGCAGTAAGCAGTCACGACACTACGTCAAGCTCATCTGGAGGCGGAGGCTTCTCTGGCGGTGGCGTCGGCGGTGGCGGTGGCGGAAGCTGGTAAGCCCCACCCCCTGCCCTCCCCAAGGGGAGGGGGATAGATTAGACCTTATACGATATGGTAATTCGGTAGAGAAACAGGATAGTATCGCGGTTGGTAAGCTGGATAGTAGTATGGTTAGTAAGCCCGATAATATAACGGTTGGCGAGCCCAATACTATCGCAGTTGATAAGCGGAATAATATATCAATCGAGGAACGATATACCAATTCAATCGAGGATTGATGTACTATATCAATCGAGGATCGATTTACCATATCGTACGAGGTCTGATTTTACACATTTATGTCCGATTCATTCATACGTATGAATCGTGTTGTTCATACGTATCATTGACACCGTTCATACGTATGAATATTTTCAAGTGTTTTTACAAGTGCGTTTTTCAAGGTTCTCAACTTTTGCCTCAAAGTTCTCGACTTTTGAGCAAAAGTTGAGAACTTTCATTTTATTCACGCCCGACAGAGCGGACTCATTCCTCTTATCACTCTCTTATCGGTCTGCTGAAAATCTGTTACTTGTCTGCAAAATAGCAGAGGAACAACGGACTTACATCGGACTCACATAAGAGTCATAGCATCATATTGACTATCCCAAGGAAGATGTTTTTCTATATAATATTTAAATGCTTTTTTAAGTCGAAATACATAAGTCTGGTATGTATTGGCTCGTCATCTGCAATGTGGTAATATTCACGTTCCTCTTCTTCTGTCTTATGCAAAAAATTGAATCCGTTCTGCTGATAAAAGTGTAGAGTACGTGGGTGATTATGTGCATCAACTACCATGAAACGGCAACCTGTCTTGTTGTTTTCGTCCGTAAACCAGTCTTTGAGGATGTCAAGAATTTGTGTTCCGATAAACCTTCCCCCACCTTGAAAGTGCTCGTTTACTCCTAAACGGCCAATCAATACGGCAGGATAACTGCGTCCTCGTTTTGCATTGTTGATACTACGGTTAAGTCTGTTGCTTGTTGAACGCTCAAGATATGTTGTCTTAATACTATCGTTTGAAATAGTGAACAGACCAATAATCTGTCTTGGCTCTTCTTTTGTTATCCAACAATATGTCTTGCCTAACAGTTCTTCACGATATAGATCAGCCTCATTCTCAAAGAAGTCATTAAGGTCTTTCTCAATCTGTCCGTTACCACATGAGAATGGGGCACAAACATCCTTGACGCTCTTTGTAAAGGGCTTCATAATACATTGTTCTGCCAATATGAATGATGATTCTACCATTACAGTTACAATTGAAAATCATTCATACATTTCAGAATCTTATCCAACCTTGCCTTGCGCTCCGGTGAGAGCCTTGGTGTTGGTCTCTTGGCATTCTCTTCCGCTTCCATTACGAAACGTTCTGCTGCCTCACCAGTAAGAACTGGAATTGATTTTATTGCTATAGCCATAACATTAATATTTTGTTGCTGGCAAAGGTAAATATATTTTTTCTATTGACAAAGACATCGTAACTATTTGTGAATAAAAAAGAATATCGAGAGAAGTACAGTACATAAACTCCTGTTGATTGTTAAGGTAAAGTGTGCCATTTTATCAAGGCGAGTCGTGTTTAAACGAAAAATCTCCAAGCCGAAGCTCAGAGACTTAAGTAATCCTCGGGTAGGACTCGAACCTACGATATGTGGTGTTACCCACGTGCCTCCCAACTGGCATCCATCCTTGGATTACATTGCAAATATAAACACTAATTTTGATAATACCAAACAATTAGGCGACAAGATGATAATAGTAGAAGAAATGCCCGACAGTCCTTTTCGCTAATGGCTGATTAATACCTGTTAAACATCTGTTAAACGGTATAAATTTACAGGCTATTGCATTAGTCTCCTCCCTCAGGGGAGGTCGGGAGGGGGCTGTCCGCTTTTGCCACCGACCAAACATATTCATCACACACGGTTGTGTTTATATCGATGTTGCGAAGGTTGTCTGATGCAAGCACATTCTTCATGTCATCGTTGATACCTTCGCCAGTGA
>JAGCWG010000326.1 GCA_017961965.1 Bacteroidaceae bacterium
GAGTCCTTGACACCTATGACATAACCGACAGGAATACCTGGAGGGAAAATGTCAGAGAAGCCATTGGTAAGAACGACATCGCATTTCTTAGCCTGAGCATGACGTGGAATACCGACTAGGTCAGCAACATCTGCCCTACCTCTGTTCCATGTAAGTGTACCGAAATGCTGTGTTCCTCTCAACTTACATGACACACGAGAGTTACGGTTAATCAACGGGATGACGATTGAATAGTGAGCAGATGCAAGGTAAACCACACCTACCACACCATTTGAACTTACGACTCCCATCTCTTCTTTCACTCCATCTGCTGTACCCTTGTTGATAGTAAACAGATTATTGCTCTTATGAATAGTAGCACCAATAACCTGTGCACTCACAATATCGTACTTAGGAGCAAGTCCGCTGATGTGTACGCTGTCCTTCTTGACTTCTGCTAACTGTTCCTCCAGAGCAAGTACCCTACGGCGAAGAATCTCGTTCTTTGCCTCAAGGTCAGCATTCTCAGTTTGAAGGTTCAGATATGACGTCACACTGCTAATGAGGGAATAGGTATAACCTACGACCCCATTAGCAGTAGTAAAATATACACTCTTTTGATATCCATTATAGCTGAATAGCATTATAAGGCTGACGCACTCCAGACAAATGAATAAGAACCAGTGCTTATAATTTAGCAAAAAGTCGAGTAGATTTCTCATCTATGCAAATCCTATGTTCTGCGCATCAAGAACTGGAAGTTGTGGATGTTCTTGAGAGCAATACCAGTACCCTTTGCAACAGAATGCAATGGGTCGTCAGCAACATGGAACTTAATCTTAATCTTTTCTGTGAGACGCTTGTCAAGTCCTCTAAGGAGGGCACCACCACCAGTAAGCCAGATACCATTCTTTACGATATCAGCATAAAGCTCAGGAGGAGTCTGCTCAAGAGCAGAAAGAACGGCTGTCTCAATCTTTGCAATTGTCTTGTCAATACAATGAGCTACTTCCTGATAGCATACAGAAATCTCCATTGGGAGTGCTGTGATACGGTTAGGACCGTGAACGAGGAAGTCCTCTGGAGCGTCATTACCGAGGTCTGTAATAGCAGAACCTACGTTTATCTTGATACGCTCAGCCATACGCTCAGATACCTTCACATTGTGCTGACGGCTCATGTACTCCTGAATGTCGGCTGTGAGTTCATCACCTGCAACACGTATTGAGTTGTTGCTGACGATACCTCCAAGAGAGATAACGGCAATCTCAGTAGAACCACCACCTATATCAACGACCATGCAACCTTCTGGAGCCTCAACATCGAGACCACAACCGATAGCAGCAGCCATTGGCTCATAAAGGAGGTAAACCTCACGACCACCAGAGTTCTCTGCAGAGTCACGAACGGCACGAAGCTCAACTTCCGTACTACCAGAAGGAACACCGATAACCATACGCAACTGTGGCTTGAAGAGGTGATGACCGTTATTTATCATACCGATAAGTCCACGCATCATCTTCTCGCAGGCATCGAAGTCTGCAATCACACCATCACGAAGAGGACGACATGTACGGATGTTCTCGTGTGACTTCTCGTACATCATCTTTGCCTTATTACCTACGGCAATCATCTTCTTTGAAGTGTTGTCGAGGGCTACAACAGATGGCTCATCTACCACAATCTTACCATTACTGATGATAATGGTATTTGCGGTACCGAGGTCCATTGCTATATCTTGGGTAAGTGTAAAGAATCCCATTTGAGTTAGTTATTATTGCCTGTCTAAAGACAAACTTACTTAGTGAAATATTCGTGAATGGCAGTATCGTAGTGTGAAGATGTTGCAAAAGCACGCTCTGCAAACTGCTTACGCTGAGCCTTTGTTGTCTCTGCACCCTGTGCCTTAACGATATCAAGGAGTGGCTTGTACTCAGCCTTGCTTGGTACGATAACAACATCCTCAAAGTTCTTGGCAGCAGCACGGATAAGAGAGATACCGCCTATATCAATCTTCTCGATGATTGTTGGTTCGTCATTTGTGTTGGCAACTGTCTCCTCGAATGGATAGAGGTCAACGATTACGAGGTCAATCTCAGGAATCTCGTACTTAGCCATCTCCTTCTGGTCGCTCTCAAGAGCACGACGTCCGAGAATACCTCCGAACACCTTTGGGTGAAGTGTCTTAACACGACCTCCGAGAATTGATGGATAAGTAGTGAGGTCTTCAACCTTCTCACACTTGTATCCGAGACTCTCGATGAATGCCTGTGTACCACCTGTAGAAAGGAACTTAACACCATTCTTGTTAAGCTCAGCGAGCAACTCATCAAGACCGTCCTTGTGGAATACTGAGACAAGCGCTGTCTTTATTTTCTTTGTATCTGCCATATTATTTTCGTTAGTTTATATCTGTTCTAATTTATTAGGTGCAAATATAGGTATAATATACGAGAATAGTGTAAACGTAAACAAATATTTGTGAATACGCCTTGTTTTTTTGATGTTTTTAACGAAAAATGGCTATTGTTCATGGTAATTTATCTATAAATCCATAAATCTATCAAAGGACATTATAAACATACATAAACAAAAAAAGCACTTACAAAATGTAAGTGCTTCTTTGTAGCGGGAGGGGGACCCGAACCCTCGACCTCCGGATTATGAATCCGACGCTCTAACCAGCTGAGCTACCCCGCCATCACTAAGAAATTCGTACCGTAATACAGCCTCGTTTCGTTTAGCGAGTGCAAAGGTACGGCTTTTTTATTTACTACCAAATTTTTTTGACTAAAATTTATCTATCTGACGCAAAATTCTTGCAACACCATCATCATCCACACTATCCGTGACAACTTTTGCGCACTTTTTTACATCATCGGATGCATTTCCCATAGCAACACCCACTCCTGCATGACGCAACATCTCTACATCATTTCCGCCATCTCCGAAAGCCATAACCTCAGAAATGTCGATGCCATAATGCTTTATCACATCATCTATGCCTGTTGCCTTGTTCGTACCCTTGCATATACAATCGGCAAAATCGGGGTGCCATCTGTGGGCATCACAATTGGTAAGAACATTATTCAAGATATATTTTTCTTCTTTCTCATCAAAGAAGGCGATAACCTGCATCACGTTTTTACCTTCCAAGCCCTCCGAACCCAATTCGGCAGGACGACTAAGATTGAGGAGTTCAAAGACAGCATCAAACTTGTCGTTTGGATTTATCACATACGCCGCATCACTCGTAGCAAAGGCCACAGCCATATCTTGATCATTGGCATAACGAAGCATACGCTCTGCGTCATCCTTATCCACAAATTTCTCAAAGACAACCTGTCCGTCTGCAGTCGTAAAACTTGCACCATTAACAGCCATGATGCCGTCATACTCTAAAGTGCCAAGATTATTTATAAAAGGCACAGGACGTCCTGTGGCAATAAAAACCTTTATACCTTTCTTGCGAACCTCACTCACAGCATCTATTGTACTCTGTGGTATGGTGTGCGTCTTGAACGATACCAACGTACCGTCAATATCAAAAAAAATCGCTTTTATCATTTCTTATATCAATATTCAAGATAAGGTCTCAATCTCTCCACATCTTCAGCCGAGAAGATGTTTACCTTCATGAGTTGAGCCTCATCCTCTATCCTTCCGTACAATCTTCTGTACATAAGCAAGTCGCGCGTCTGCTCATAGCTTATGTACGGATGAGAATTAAGTTTCTGAAAACTATCTTTATTTATATTTATTTTCTTTATATCTTTCGGTCTTTCCACCTTGAACCACTCAAGCAGTTCAGGAGAAACTTGTTTTATGTCCAAAGTCTGCTCCACAGAAGCAAAACCGCCAAGGCGACCACGATAGCGTATGATGGCAGAGGATATATATTGTCCCACGCCAGGCACACTACAGAGGGTTGCGGAATCTGCCGTATTTATATCAACCTTGGTGAGTGTCTTGAACTTAGCGCTCACATATTTTGTCTTTGCAGAATCCGACATACCATGTTCATAATCACGCCTATCATCCGCATTACGTGTATCTCGTTCATAATACCGTTCACGAGGATATTCCTGTCTCTGCCTACGATATGCCTCACCTATCCTAATATAAGGACGGAGCATTTCATAATCATCCTTTTCCCAGCCATACGTATCAAGTATCGACTCAGGTGTGGAGAAGCGTTTTCCCTTATTACGGTAATTGACAAGCACCTTCGCTTTCCAAGGGGCGATACCGAATCCAACAAGCGTTGCCGAATCCACCGTATTGGGGTCAAACTCATGAAGAGGAATATGAGCAATATCCTTCTTCTTCACTCCATATCCCTTATTTCCATCTCGTACTTTAACCTCCGTCTTGTTTGTCTTCTGAGCTTCTGCCAACTTTCCTGTTTGCACAATATCAACCACAAGCAGCACCACAACAAGCAATACTGCCACCACGACCAAGACAAGTACTGCCCTACGGTCGCTCTTAGGATAATGTGTAAAATTAAGCATAAAACAACACCAAACGGACCTGCAGACCCACCCTACCCTTTGACCTCCGTCGAGCAGGGCACTGCTCTCCCCTCATTTCGGGACAGAGAGACATTTAGTCTCTCTTCTACGCCCTCATTCGCCTACAGGGAGGGGATAGAGTTACCCTAAACGCTACAAAAACGGCGAGCAATGTAACCAAGTTCCCTCCCTGTAGGGAGGGTTAGGGTGGGTCCTTATTTAAAGTAATCAAACACTCCGAGATTGTCAAGGAACACAATTCCTACAGCAACAGGAGTGACGTACCTAAGACTTATGATGAGCAGCTTGAAATATGGCGCTTTCAACTCGCCATGATTTGATATCTCATCCCTATATAGTTGACGGTCAAGTGCCCAACCTGCAAATATAGCAATCAACATTCCACTTATTGGCAAGAGGAACGTGCCAGAGAACTCATCAAAGAGAGTGAAGATATTCTTGTCAAAGAGAGTGACACCCGACAGAGGACCAAAGGACAAGGCACAGAGAGTACCCAAGACAAGTACCACTATCGTCACGATTGATGCACCAACACGCCTTGTCACGTTGAACTCTTCCGACACATATGCCGTGGCAACCTCATGGAGAGAGATTGAACTCGTGAGAGCAGCCACAAAGAGTAGGAAATAGAACATGACGGAAAATATGCACGCAACGAGCGAGCCGTCTCCAAATGCTTTCTGGAACACATTTGGAAGAGATATGAAAGTGAGGCTTGCGCCCATTCCTACCTCGTCAGGATTCATTCCTATATTGAAGATGGACGGGAAGATGATGAATCCCGCCATTATTGCAATCAAAGTATCTATGACTGACACGTTCAAGGCTGTCTTAGCAAGAGGCGTTGACTTCTCAAAATAACTGGCGTATGTACATAGGCAACCCATTCCGAGAGAGAGCGAAAAGAAAGCCTGACCCATCGCCTGAAGAACCACCCCGCTCGTAACCTTTGAGAAATCAGGAACAAGTATGAACTTTATTCCTTTTTCTGCTCCCGGAAGCATGACTGAACACCCCACCAGGAGAATGACGATGATAAAGAGCGTGGGCATCATTATCTTTGAGAATTTCTCGATACCTGACTGTACACCACGTGTTATCACACCGTGTGAGATTCCCATGAAAAGGAATAGCCAAAGAACAGGAAGATAAGGATTTGACACAAAACCCTCAAATATATTACCATATTCTGAAGCCTCAACATCCTTGAATGC
>JAGCWG010000327.1 GCA_017961965.1 Bacteroidaceae bacterium
GACCTCGTCCTTTGTTTCTACCTCAGCTGTAATAACCGATTCTTTGTGCTTTGCTGCCATGATGCGGTCGAACTCGTCTGAGTGGTCAACGCTGAAGATGTCTTCTTCCTCCGTGTTAGGGTCTTGTCCAAGGAGTGAAAGCACGGCTTTTTCGGTTGACGAGAGCTGTTCTGAAGGTGTCTCTTGAAGCAAACGCTTCAATTCGTCCTCTTCTTTCACGGTTGTTTCTCCCGCTAAATATTTGTCGATTAATGTCTGCTTCATTGTTTTAATTGTTTTATTAGTTTCTTTCTTGCGGACGAAATCATTGTCCTTACGGATTGGAGTGGAATGCCTGTTATTGAGGAAATCTCTTCAGGCTCAAGTCCTCCTTCCTGTTTCATCCTTATGAGTCTCTGTTCAGAGCGTGGCAAGTTGTTGATGGCATCATCTATCTTTTTCTGTTGCTCTTCGATAATGATGTTTATGTCCGCCCCTTCGTCTGATGAAGTGTTTGGGTTGTAGTCGTCAATAGCAACTGTTGTCTGCCGTTTTCGTTTTCGCCATATACTTACGCATAGATTCTTTGTTGCCACGACTGCAAGTCCTTCGATGTTATCGTCAGGCGATGTGTCTCTGAGCCAGAGTTTGAGCAATACTTCCTGTGCTACGTCCTCTGCATCATCGCGATTCTCGAAGAATTCGTAAGCGATGCTTATGAGCTTGGGACGAAGCCGTTGTGCTATATGTTCAAATTCTGTTAGATTCATCTTGTTTTTGTTTGATTACGCTACTATAACGCAAGACATGAAAATAATAAAGTGAAAAAAGAGATTTTTTTTGAAAAATTTTCACAAAGCCCTCTGTTTTTCCTCCTCAATGAGTCCTCATCGTCCTCAACGATATTGAGTTTTAGCTATTTATCCAAAATCAGGTTTTATACGTTGTTTTTTGATTTCCATGAGTTATAACCATACTGGTGGGATTTTTTCCTCGTGATGTTGCAGTTTTTACATCGCGAGGAAAAATAGTTTGTTTGGTTAACCTCCGCAAAGATACGCCAATTTGATGTTAAGAGCAATTATTTAGATGTTAAACTCGGGGTATGTTTTCAAAACATTTGGAGTTTTACATTAGCCGTCACAAATCACAGATATCTCAATAACAGAAATGAATTTGACAACGTCAAGTCACGTTTTTCGACTTGTATTCTTGTATCTGTAGTAAGAAATTCTTACTTTTGCGCTTGTATAATATATGGCATAAAATAAGACACATGCCCTAAATATTTTTAATTCACGTTTCGTTAATATATATAATAAGGATATGGATCGCTCTTCACAGATAATTCGCACGAGTATGATTGGAGTCGCATCAAATGTGCTCCTTGCTCTGTTTAAGGCTACGGTTGGTGTCTTGGCAAGCTCTTTGGCTATTGTCATGGATGCCGTGAACAATCTGAGTGACGCTCTCTCAAGTGTCATAACCATTGTGGGAACTAAGCTTTCGCAACGTCCTGCCGACTTGAAGCATCCGTTTGGACATGGACGAATAGAATATTTTAGTGCCATGATTATAGCCGTAATCGTTCTTACGGCAGGTATTGCGTCTCTCATAGAATCTGTCAAGAAACTGTTTGAACCTACCACGCCTACTTATACAACGGTCACGCTTGTTGTCATCATTGTGAGTATTGTAGTGAAGATTGCACTCGGAATGTATGTTAAGCATAAGGGTGAACAGCTTAAGAGTGATGCTCTTGTCGCATCTGGCTCGGATGCCTTGTTTGATGCTATCATTACGTTGGCAACTCTTGTATCTGCTGGCGTGATGTTGATTTGGAATGTTTCACTTGACGGAATACTTGGCTCGTTGATTTCTCTTGTTGTCATCAAGGCAGGCATTGACATGTTGGCTTCTCCTATAAACGAGTTGCTTGGAGCAAGGCTGTCGCCAGAACTCGTTTCGCAGGTTAAGAGTGAGGTGTCTGCATTTGAGGGCGTGCATGGAGTATTCGACATCATACTTCATAATTACGGTAGTGGCGTGATGATAGGCTCGCTCCATATCAATGTGAATGACACCATGAGCGCATACGAGATTCATGGTTTGACCCGACGTATTTCTGAAGCTATGTTCGAACGCCATTCCATAGTAATGACTGTCGGAATCTATGCTGTTGCTACTGGAGATAATAAACGCGCACAACTTCAGGCAAAAGTCATGCAGACATTGGCTTCGCACAAGAATGTGTTGCAGGTACACGGTTTCTATTATTTTGAGAAAGAGAATCGTGTGTCTGTTGATGTGGTACCTGATGTCAGCGTAAAGGACGAGGCAGAGTTTGCACGCATTCTTATTGGTGAGATTCAGTCTTTGCTGAATGGTGAAACCGTCACGGTGATAATTGACCATAATTATAGTGCATAAATAGCAAACAGAAATAAAACACAAAACTATGTGGCGAATAATATTCCTGCTTCTGCCGATTATCGGCATCAGCTATGTGGGGTGGCATGTGTGGAATGTCATCCCTCTGTCTAAGGTGTGGAAAGGCGTTGCCGTTGTCTTGCTCGTGGCAAGCGTGTTTTCGCTATTCCTTAATTTCACGGGAGCGACGGACAAGTATCCTTTGCCAGTGGCAAGGGGCGTGTATGAGGTGAGCACATCATCCATAATGGTGCTGATGTATCTGGTTATCGTCTTTGTGTGTCTTGACCTCGGAAGGCTCGTGAGTCTTGTGCCTAAGGCGGTGCTTTACGATAATGCAAGGACGAGTGTCGGGATATTCGTTGTCCTTCTCTTTGTCTTCGTTTATGGCAACATCAACTATAATGACAAGAAGAGGGTTGCGTTGGAACTAAGGACGGAGAAGCCACTCGTGAAGGATTACAAGATTGTGATGGCGACAGACCTTCATATCGGCTATCATAATCCACGTAAGGAACTTGCAAGGTGGATTGACATGATAAATGACGAGAAGCCTGATTTCATTCTTATCGGCGGAGACATCATCGACGGTAGGATAAGGCCATTGATTGAAGAGAATATGGCAGCAGAATTTAGGAGATTGAACGCTCCTGTGTATGCGGTATTGGGCAATCATGAGTACATAAGCGGAAAGGATGGCTCGGAGCGTTTCTATCGTGAGGCAGGAATACACTTGCTTGTGGATGAGACGACGGAGATAGACAGCTGTATTGTCATAGTCGGCAGGAATGACAGGTTTGCAGGAAAGCGTAAGACCCTGAAAGACCTGATGAAGGGAATTGACAAGTCAAAATATATTATACTCCTTGATCATCAGCCTTACAACCTTGAACAGGCAGAACGTGAGGGCGTTGACTTCCAGTTGAGTGGCCACACTCATCGTGGACAGATGTGACCTATATCATGGGTTA
>JAGCWG010000328.1 GCA_017961965.1 Bacteroidaceae bacterium
GCAGCAAAGGCTCTTACAGACGAGTACGAGGTTGACGAGGCAACAGCCCTTGCTGATGCTGAGAAGCTCGTGAATGACTGGATTGATGCCGAGATAGTAGAAAAATAAAAATATTGAATAATTAGTAATGTGTAATGAGTAATTGAAAAAATGACGGATTAAAAATATTTCTAATTACTCATTTATCATTACTCATTAATAATTTGTAATCCGTGGCAACAGTTACCATAGAACCATCGTGGCAGGCGCACCTTCAGAAGGAGTTTGACAAACCATACTTTGAGAATCTCATAGCCTTTGTCAAGCAGGAGTATGCCCATCATACCGTCTATCCTCCGGGTAGGCTTATATTCAATGCCTTCAACCTTTGTCCGTTCGATAAGGTCAAGGTCGTACTCATCGGTCAAGACCCTTACCACGAACCAGGGCAGGCACATGGATTATGCTTCTCAGTCAATGATGGAGTGCAGTTTCCACCTTCGCTCAACAATATCTTCAAGGAGATAAAGGACGATACAGGTGCGGACATTCCTACCTCTGGTAATCTCACTCGCTGGGCAGAGCAGGGCGTTCTTTTGCTTAACGCCACTCTTACCGTTCGTGAGCACATGGCTGGCAGTCATCAGAAGCATGGCTGGGAAGAATTTACCGATGAAGTCATACGTACCATCAGCAATGAGCGCGAAGGCATCGTGTTTATCCTTTGGGGTAGTTATGCACAGAGCAAGGCACAACTCATTGATTCATCCAAGCATTTCATCCTCAAGAGTGCGCATCCATCGCCACTTTCCGCCTATCGCGGATTCTTTGGTAACCACCATTTCTCACTCACCAACATGTATTTGCAGAAGAATGGCAAGACACCGATTAAGTGGTAATTAATTAAGCCGTTAGGAACAAGTGTCCTAACGGCTTAATTGTCTGTTAACCTAAGGATTTTTACCATTAGCATTATTCATATATCGTGGCTACGATGCGGCGAGAACCACCATAGTTGCGGAACTCGCAGAGATAGATGCCCTGCCATGTGCCGAGATTGAGACGGCCGTTGGTGATAGGGATGGTGATGCTCACTCCGAAGAGGCTGCTCTTGGCATGAGCAGGCATATCATCAGCACCTTCGAGTACATGGTCGTAGTATGGCTCGTTCTCCTTCACGAGGTGGTTGAGAATCTGTTCCATGTCTGTACGTACATCTGGGTCAGCATTCTCGTTGATGCTGAGAGCGCATGACGTGTGCTGTACGAACAGGTTCAGTAACCCTACTTTTGGTAGAGGAGTAGGGAGATTGTCTAATATTTCACGTGTTATGAGGTGACATCCTCTGCGCTTGGCAGAGAGAATGAATTGTTTTTGCTGAATCATGAACTAAAAAAATTTATAATTTTCCTTTCTTTATTCTATTTACAACACAACGAAGGGCTGGTTTGTAATAGCTCAGCTCGATACTATCAATGGTGCGCATGAACTCGTCCATGAGTTCTGGATAGAATCGACACATACGGTATGCAATCTTCATACATAGCGATTGTATTCCAGGAAATTCTTCTATGTCTGCCATGTGTTCGAGACAGAAGTCGAGAAAGTCGGTTCGTAGGTCGTCTTCTGTTAATTTTAGTCGCTCAACGATATTGAGAGATAGACGACGGACGGCAGATTCCTTAGTCTGCATGGCAAGTTCCATGAACTCGTTGAGCATCGGTTGGAGTTGCTCCAGTTCCTTATCGGTAGCCTTGGTCAATGCCCATAGTGCATTGCGAGCTACATGTGCATCACTATTGAACATGAAGCGTTTAGCAAAGGATATGAAAGTATTGCTTTCACGCACTTCGTTGTATATTGCCAATACATCTTCGTCACCTTTTACTTTTGCCAGTTGTGTGTCGGAAAACATAGTCTTTGTGTCGTATTTCAAATTATGGATATTTCTTTTTGTAGTTGTTCGAGGAACATGGCTCCATGTCCTCCGTCCATCTGTACATGGTGGAACTGAAATGATATTGGTAGCGTGGTTTTGAACCATCCCTTGCGGTATTTGCCCCACATGGCCATTGGATTACAGAACTTATCCGTATATTGATTCACTATACTATCCAGCTCTGTCTGTATCATGGCTGAAGTGCCGATAACCATTGCGTCCTCGAGGAATGAACTCTGACATTCCGCGATTGTCTTGGCAGTAAGTTCAATGTAGTCACGACAGAATTGAGTGAGATCGTCAGAGTAGGGTATATCGCATGAGTTGAGTCCACCTTTGTCGTTGATGACAATCACGTTTATGGCTAAGCGGTCGTACCTGTATAGCTTTCCTTGTTCAGGAAGAAGATAGAATTCGTCCATCTTGCTTGCAGCCTTACCTATGCACCAACAAAGCAGGGCATTGAACTTGATACCCCTTTTGTGGCTTTGTTTCAATACCATGCTTACGTCGAATGTCTTGGTTAGAGTAACCATAGGCATTGGCGATGTCATCCATAGGTCGAATGCCTGTGCACGTGCTGTATCTTGTGGATTTATCTCTATCTTCATCACTCTTACTTCTTAGAAGGAATAGTGAATACAGGTGTCTCCTGATGATTACCGCAGTCGTGGTGATCGCATGATTCCATAGAATCACTCAATTGTCCATCAACGTATGCCTTGAGGACGTCATCCACTTTGCCATGACAACCACGGATAACAGTTATTCCATGTTCGTTGAGCTTATTGTAAGCTCCCATACCCATGTTGCCTGCAAGCATGAGTGTAATACCCCTCTCCTGCATGACGGAAGCGATGTTTGATTTGCATCCGCATCCCTCAGGCGAATCGAGACGTTCTGACTTTACAACATTTTTCTGTTCGTCAAGCGTGACGATTGTGTAGTAGGCACAATGACCGAAATGGTCATCCACCATTCCTTCTCTTGTTGGTATTGCTAAAATCATATTGTTTATTTTTTTGCATGCAAAGTTAGTGAATTTTTGCTTATTATGTCACCACTTCGATAATAATCCTTATATTTGCAGGCAGATAATGCGGTTTGTTTCGTTCAAGAAAACTGCGAACAGAGTTAAATACATTTTTCACTTTTAACTTTTCACTATTCACTTAAAATATGAATATCAAGGTAATCGTAGATGACATCACCACACTCAAGGTGGATGCAATCGTAAATGCTGCTAACCACTCATTACTGGGTGGTGGAGGCGTAGATGGCGCCATACATCGTGCAGCAGGAATAGAACTGCTGAAGGAATGTGCAACCCTCGGCGGTTGTGAGACAGGACAAAGCAAGATAACAGGAGCATACAACCTTCCTTGCAAGTATGTCATTCATACAGTTGGACCTATCTATTATGGCAAGGGTGACGAACCTGCATTGTTGGCATCATGTTATAAGACAGCACTTGACATAGCCAAGGAAAAGGGCATCAAGAGCATTGCCTTTCCTTGCATCAGCACAGGAGTGTATGGCTATCCAAAGGCAGAAGCTGCACAGATAGCAGTCCGGACCATACAGGATAGCGACTATGATGGCGAAGTCATCATCTGCTGTTTTGACGAATATTCCAAGAAATATTACGATGAAATAGTGTAGGGAATGACAGACGTCACAAAGGACATTCCAAATTTTTCATTCAGTAACAACCTCGACGTCGCCATATCCCATGCGTTCGCCTTCTGCAAGACGGTCAGCTTCGAAACGAAGGATGCGTGCCTTAACAGGTTTGTCCAGACGTATGGTCTGCCATATAGGGTTGTTAACGATGTTGGAAAATTCGCCTGATGCCACCTTTTGCCAGTCCTGCCAGTTGGTTGATGCCCAAAGGGTGTAGTGGGTGATAAGACCGTCGCGCGTTCCCTGCGGAGGAAGGTAACGGAAGGCTGTGACTGTCTGGTCTTGGCTGTAGTCAATCATCATCTGTTTTGGACTGCTGAAGAAGATGTGTAGATTTGACGATTTCTTCTCTCCAGAGTCCTGTATGTCTGCTGTCAACTCAGGTGCGTTGTAGATGCTTACACGCGTGATGAGCGGACAGGCTTTGCTGTCAAGAATGGTGAAGCGCAGACGTGTGGCTGTAACGGTTGGGAAGCAAATGATACGTCGGTGGCCGATGGTCGTGAGTCCGTCACCTTCCTCTACCAAGGCATCCTTCAGCATGTGCCATTTACCGTTATAGTATGCCTCTAATGCAAATTTCTTAACTCGTTGTCCAAGAGTAATATATTCTTCTGCTACAAATCGGTTAAACGTTACTGGTTTCTTGAAGTCAAGCGTCATGGTAGCATTCGTCACTCCATCATCTGTAGCCCAATATGTTGATGCCTTTCCGTCAAGTACGTTCTTTGCCTGATAGCGTTTGTCGTTACCTCTGACATTGCTTACGGTTATGCTTGCCTTGCGAGCCAAATCGTGTGCAAACACTTCCTTAATCATCTTATTGAAGGCTATGCCTCACAGGCTGTCGGTTGGGTGTATGCGTCCGTTTGGAGCGATAGGGAAGTTGAGTAGTAATGTGGAATTACGTCCTACGGACTTATAGTATGTGTCCATAAGTTTTGAGAGGCTCTTCACGTGTTCGTCCTCTGTTGTGTGGTAGAACCATCCCGGACGGATACTTGTGTTTGTCTCACCTGGTACCCATGAGTCGCCGTTTTCCAATCCATGTCGCAGCATCCATCCAGGTACGTCGCCATCATGATTCAGAAGGCTCCAATTTGTCTCGCCTACGTTTCCAGCTTCGTTGCCTACCCAGCGCAGGTCGCCACGGTCACCGCCGTCATTCCATATTACCGCATCAGGTTGGAGTTCACGTATCATGCTGAAGGTCTTTGACCATTGGTAATATGTCTTACCGTCAATCCTGCGTGTCTCGTTTGCTCCGCCATACCAGCCGTCACCACCGTTAGCACCATCAAACCATACCTCGAATATATCGCCGTATTCAGTAAGAAGCTCCTTTAACTGATTACGGAAATAGTCAACGTATGCTTGCTTGCCATATTCCGGGTGGTTTCTGTCCCAAGGTGACAGATAGACTGCGAATTTCATTCCTTCCTTATGACAGGCATCAGCCAATTCCCTGACCACATCACCCTTGCCATTCTTCCATGGCGTGTTCTTTACAGAATACTCCGTGTACTTTGATGGCCACATACAGACACCGCAATGGTGCTTTGCTGTGAATATTATTCCCTTCATGCCTGCTTGTTTGCATACCTTGACCCATTGCTTACA
>JAGCWG010000329.1 GCA_017961965.1 Bacteroidaceae bacterium
AGTACATCAATGTGCTTATTCCTGACTTATGCGAACAGTACCGTTTGGTTGCTTGGTGAATGTGAACTTGAAGCGTTTGATGGTGTTGTTGGCATGGTCGTATAGCTTACTGCTGTCAAAGGTCTTGCCGTTGACACGTGTCTCGAAGTGGCAGTGTTCCGTGGTGGCACGTCCTGTACGACCTGTGAGGCCTATAGGATGACCTGCCTTGACCCATTGTCCTTCTTTGACGAGGTTCTTGGACTGATGGCTGTAGAGAGTCTCAAGTCCGTTGGCATGACGGATGATGACAGTGTTGCCGTACGCATAATAGACCTTTGACATGACCACTTTGCCCGGGAAAGCGGCGTATATGGTGTCGTTAGGACGTGTCTTGATGTCAGTACCGGCATGGCGACGCTTACCTCCGTATGGGCTTATGACCTTGGCTCCTGGGAGTGGATAGTGCCACTCTGTGTCTGTGAGTTTATCGAAGTGTATGGAAAACTGATTTCCCTTAGAGAAAGGATTGACGATATTCTCTTCCTTCAACTCCTGCCACTGGTCTATATCCGTTTTGGTGGTATCTGTATCTTGGGCATGGAGTGTGGCACATATTGCCAGTGCCATGGCGGTTGAAATAAGTTTTTTGGTAGTCATTGGTTATTATTTTTAAAGTGAAAAGTTAAGAGTGAAAAGTGAAAAATACATTTTACTCTTTGGTAAATGCGTTTTCCCTAAGTATCTTAGGTAATCTACATTTTTCACTTTTCACTCTTCACTTTTCACTTGATTTTATCTTGCTAATATTTCGCACACTCGGTCTTGGAAGTTCTGTCCAATGGAGTTCTTGAGCACTCCGTTGATGATGATGGAGAACGCAAGGGTGTGACCGTTGGATGCGGTGATGTAACCGCTAAGGCTGCTGACTCCTGTTAGTGTGCCTGTCTTGGCATGTACATTGTATCGTGCATTACTCTTGCCCATACGGTCGCTGAGCGTGCCGTCCTTGCCCGAAACGGGAAGGGATGGGTAGAGGTACTTGAAGATGTCTTCGTGGGCGTAGGCATAGCGCAAAAGGGCTATTTGGGTATCTGCCGAATGGTAGTTGTAGAGACTGACACCACTACCGTCCACTATCTTTACTTGGTCGGTTGATGCTCCTGCTCGACGAATGGTGTTCTCCACGTGGCGCACACCGTCCTTGTAGGTGCATGTCTTGCCCTTGTTGAACTTAGCCAACTGCCAGAACATGGATTCTGCATAGAGGTTGTCGGAGTTCTTCATCATACGTTGGAGAACAGTCTCTATGGTTGTGCTCTCTGTATAGAAACAGCGTCTGCCCCTGAGAGGTAGGTTCTGCACTCCATAAGGAAATGCCTCGAGGGTATCTCCCTCGGCACTGAGACTACTTACACCGTTGGACTGGAGTACATCGCCAAGCGTCTTCATGAAGTGAAGCCATGGACGGAAGTTCACATCGTCAGAATACTTTGTTGATGCTGGCGAGTTCTGTCCACGGTCGAAGAGCAAGGCAGGGAGGTAAGGCTCATATTTGGAAGGAACATCGTCCCAGCACCATCCGTTACCATAGAGGAGTGAGTCCTTCATACTGATATCTGCATAAAGCTTTCCCTTGATGCTCTTGATGCCTTGGTCCTGTATGTACTTTGCAAGTTCGCACAACTTATCATACGTGTAAGTAGGGTCCATATCACCCACGACATAGATGTCGCCATTGAGTGTGCTGTCAGCTATGCTTCCAGTATAGTATGCCTTGGTGTGGTATTCGTGAGTACCGCCGAGGATACTGAGAGCAGAGATGGCAGTAAGCAACTTCTCTGTTGATGCTGGTCGTAGAACCTTCTTGTCGTTGAATGTGAAGAGTGAAGAGTCTGCACTCAGGTCATAGACACTCATTCCGACTGTGTAGTAGGCATTTCTTGCCTCTTCAGCCATAATGTTAAGTCCTGCCTTTACCTCCTCTTCCCAGGTTATAGTGTCTGCATTTATGGTGTCGTTAGTAGCCAAGTCATCTGTCGTGCTGATGTTCTGTGCCCACGCCACCATGCAGAAGGCAAGCAGTAGTGAAGCAAAGCTAATCTTCTTCATCATCTTCGTATTCGTTGTTTCTGTTTATAAGTTTGTTTACCTTGTTGACAAAATCAGCCTCGTTGTCTGGTCTGATAGCAATCTTGCCATTGTCCTTTGTCTCGATTATTAGTGATGAGTACAATCTCTTTCCAAACAGGCTTATTTGGTCGGAATGAGTCATCTTTGTAATGTCATCTACGCTGACAACGATATCCTTTGCAAATCGTCCCTTGTGAATGATAAGCAAACCATCGTCAGTAAGTGTGTAGGTGGTGTTTATCATTCTTTCCACAATGATAACCATTGTCAGGAGTATTATGCAAACAATGGCACCAAGTATCTGGCGTGAGCCAAATGGTATCTGCCATACGAAATAAATGGCTACTGCCAGTAAAACTGACAGTAGCACATAGTTTCCTATTGATATTTTCGCATGAAATAAGCGAGTCATTTTAAGTGTTTTTTGTAGTTAAATGTAGTATTATTTGAGGAGTTAAAAGGAGTAAAAGGACGATAGTCTGTTTGCTGCTATTGGACGAACAATCATTCGTCTATTTACTCCTTTTTACTACTCTTTTTTACTCCTCTTTACTTCAAAAGGAAAAGCTTCGACAGGACATTCGTCTCTTTACTCCACTTTACTTCCTTTTATTACTTTTTACTACTTAATAACATACTAAAGAACTTTACTTCTTCTCAGCTGGAGAAGTCATTCCGACTTCGATTCTGTTGCCGCTGTCGAGGATTGTCTTTGCTACAGCTTTGATATCCTCAATAGTAATGGCATTCAATGTCTCCTCGTAAGAGTCAACATAGTTCTTATTTTCATGAATGAAGTTCTTGAGCTGACTCATCCAGTAGCCGTTCCTCTTGAGATTCTCTGCGTGACTGCGGATGAGATACTGCTTTGCCTTGTCAATCTCCTCGGCAGCAGGACCGTCCTTGAGAATCTGTGCAATACCATTGTTTACAACCTCAGTCATGCGTGCGAGCTTGTCTGGAGCTGTTGGAAGAACAATCTGTACTACAGCAGTCTCCTCTGGATAGTCAGATATGCTTGTGTTTACACCTACAGAGTAAGCACCACCTTCGTCCTCACGTACTGTCTGAGTGTAGAGTGAAGTGAGTACCTGATCAAGGATGTCAACTGCAAGGAGATTCTTGAGATTTGCCTTCATTGGTGCATTGTAGATGAAGAGTACAAGAGCGTTTGGAGTCTCCTGTTCCTTCTCGAACACGTTCTTTACGTTACCCTTGACCATAGTGCGGTTGATTGTCTTGTAAGACTCGCTACCCTTGACAGTTGGGAGTGCGCCGAGGTACTTGGCAACGAGTGGTGCAACTGAATCTGCGTTGATGTCACCTACGAAGAAGAATGTGAAGTCGTCAGCATCTGCAAAACGCTCCTTGTAAATCTCCATACAACGGTCAAAGTTGATGCCGTCGAGGTCGTCTGCACGAAGACGCTTAGCACGTGGAACATCGTTATATACTACCTTTGCGATAGTGTCCTGAAGTGCTGTCTGTGGATTAAGTTCATTGTTCTTGAGGCTTGCCTTTGAACGCTGAATCTGTGAAGTGAACGCGTCGTTGTCCATACGTGGAGCTGTGAAGCGGAGATATGTGAGTTGGAGGAGAGTCTCGAAGTCCTTCTTTACGCAAGAACCAGAGATACCTTCTTCACGAGCAGAGATGAATGGTGAAGCTGTTGCCTGAATACCTGACAGTCTCTTGTTGAGGTCTGTATTGCTGAGAGAACCGATACCACCAATTGAAATCATGTCGGCGTTACTTGTCTGGAGATACTCATCGTCGCTGTAGAGTGAGTTACCGCCCCAGCTGACAGCCTGCATAGAAATCTGGTTAGGTGAGAAGTCTGTCTGCTTTACATATACCTTGATACCGTTCTTGAGGGTGATGACCTTAGAGCCGAATGGAGCGTCCTTGATGCTCTTTACCTTGCCTTCCTTAGGAAGTGCAGAGATGAGTGGCTCGTTGTTTACCTCTTCCTTGAGTGGCTCGATGTTCTCGCTCTCTACAGCCTTGATGTAGCTGATGAGTTGTTCCTTAGTAGGGAGGTTGATGCCTTCCTTGTCTGGAGCAAATTCGAGAACTACGAGGTTAGAGTCTGGAAGCTGCTTGAGAGTCTGGTTGATTGCCTCAAGTGGGATGGATGGAACCAACTGGTTCATTGTAGCGTATTCCCACTCGACATTGTTCAT
>JAGCWG010000330.1 GCA_017961965.1 Bacteroidaceae bacterium
GAAGAGCTTCTTTGGCCTATGAATATAGCTATTATCGTCCAACGGAAGCAAGTATTACTTTTCCTTTGAATCTTACTTATGCTGATAGTATAATTCATGTGAAGGTCAAAAACACCACATTGGCGGGAACGGATTCTGTTATTGTGAATATTCCCAATAAGAACAGGCGTCCTTTTGTCGTTACCATCGATTGTGAAACATCACAGTTGAAAGAATGTAAGTTTTATTAATGCTAAATCTCACTGCTTATATGGAACATTACCCGCTTTTAAAATTTCTGCACCGTTTTTTTATGGCAGTTGTCATTGTTTTTGGGTGCTCATCCTGTGATTATGAGGCGGAAAGTGTATATGTTGACGATACAACTGAGGAGTATGAACTTTACGACTATTATGTTGACCAATATGGCAATGAGGGTGTCGTCGTATATATGTTAAATACTGGGAGCAAGATGCAAATAGTCATCTCGGCTGATGAGACGTGTTTGCCTTGGGGACCTACAGGTGAGCAGATATTTGAACTTGATTCTGTGTCCCGTACAATGCTTACGAGTCCTGCCTATGGTATTGCCATGCTTCAGACAATGAAAGCAAGGGGGATAGACCGCTTTCCTGCGCAAGCATGGTGTAATCAAAAAAACCATGATGAGAGGTATCCTCAGGGAGGCAGTTGGCATCTTCCAACTTATTGGGAATTGGTTCTTATTTTTGGAAATAAAGGTGCCAGGGTAAGTAATATTAACAAGGCTTTGCAAAGTATTGGAGGAACAGTACTTAGTCTTGACAATATGTATTGGAGTTGTACGGAAGATTATGAAGGTTACGCAAAAATATCTGACATTACATCTGACTATGACAGCGAGAACCGTTCCGTCATTACCTCTCCTGCACGTACTACTTATAGTACGAAAGAACGTTGGATGAAAAAGAATAGTCATTATGTAAGAGCTATTAAATACGTTTATTATGAAGGATAATTTACGATACATTTTGCTCTTCATGCTCCTGCTGTGTGTGTGTGTAGAGGTGAGAACTCAGGAAATTGACAGTGAATCCGTAATAGTAAAGCCTATTAAGGACACAAAACTACGCCCACTACTTGTTGATGTGTGGCTATATGGAGCAGGCAGCTATAAGAGTCATACTAACCTTTGGACTGCCAACAATAATTCTTCAGGTTCGAGAAGTCTCTATGACACTTTTGCTGATATAGGAATAGAAGCTGAGATTCACAAAGACAGATTGCTTCGCTTCGGAGGAGCATTGGGTTATAAATACGAACGTTATGCTTATGACTCTGGCTTTTCCTCAAGCGAGGGTGTTTACTCTCATTGGCTTAGCACAAGTGTTAATGCGAGTTATTGGTTCTTTAATGTGGGGTTACTTTCTGATATCTATTTGGGAAGTAGTGTAAAGAAGAGTGATTATTTCAGCTACGAAGGACTCTATGGCGATTGTTTTAATCGTGCAAGTTTTGGCTTTTATGTAGGAAGCTTTATAATGTTTACACGAATGAAGATAGAAGGACGCATAGGTAGCTATATTAAAACGCAACTCAATCCAGATGAAATTGCTCGACATAATTTATATAACAGTCATGTAAGTGGATTCTTTTGGGAACTAAAGGCGTCTTATCGTCTGTTTACCTCAGGCAAGCATTTTAAC
>JAGCWG010000331.1 GCA_017961965.1 Bacteroidaceae bacterium
AAAACATGTTTTTTCTTGTTTATGTTCTTATAGACTAAACGACATAAACATACCAATAAAACAATCGAGTATGATGAAAGCAATAATAGTTGGTGCAACGTCTGGTATAGGACGAGCAATAACAGAACAGCTGACGCAGAAAGGTTGGCAGGTAGGCATAGCAGGACGCCGTATCGGTGTGTTGCAGGAGATGCAGAGCCGTAATATCAACATCATCGCCACGCAGGAGATAGACGTAACCAACGACAATGCCGTAGATGGGCTCAACAGTCTCATTGGCAAGATGGGAGGACAGATTGACCTCTATTTCCACAGTTCGGGCATAGGCTATCAGAACATCGAATTGGATGTGGAGAAGGAGTTATCTACCATCACGACCAACGCTCTCGGTATGACTCGCATGGTCATTGCGATGTTCGACTTCTACGTCAAGCATCCTGAACAGAAGGGACAGATAGCCGTCATCAGCAGTATTGCAGGTACTAAGGGACTGGGTGCTGCACCTGCCTATTCATCAACCAAGCGATACACACGACACTATCTTGAGTGTCTCTCACAGCTGATACACATACGCGGCATCAAGAACATCACGATAACGGACATACGTCCAGGATTCGTACGCACTCCTCTGCTCAAGGGTGACAACTATCCTGTACAACTCGACGTGAACGATGCTGCACGCGACATACTCAAGGGTGTACTTGCCAAGAAGTCTGTCGTAACAGTTGACTGGAAATACCGTATCCTCGTATTCTTCTGGAGTCTCCTTCCACGATGGATATGGGTGAGGATGAGAATATGTTGAGAGTCACAAGATAAGAGTTATGAGTTACCTCAGGATGGTAACTCATAACTCACAATTTATAACTCATAACTCACATATATCAAGCATTTGCCAATCCGACAAACACAAATGTCAGAAACAGCACAAGGATTACAAAACGAATCCAATTTATTATCCGAATAACTCTATCTGCTTTTTCTTTGTTCATTGTAACTTTCATCAAAGAGATTGATTCGCACCTTGATGACATCACAAATGTAGGAATGCGATGTTACAAAAATATTTCAAAAGGTGTTACAAAGGCATTTCTCAACCTCTTTGTAACAGGATTGTAACATCTGTGTAATATATCCGTAATATGATTGTACCATCTTTGCACCAGATATAAGGCATGTTCTGTTTTCTTTGAACCTGCCATAAAAGATGAACGAAGAAAAAATATGGATTTAATCATTAACATCTTCTCACTTATTGGCTCTCTTGCGTTGTTTCTTTTTGGTATGAAAACAATGTCCGAGGGACTTGAGAAGTTTGCCGGAGATCGTCTGCGTGGCATTCTTTCAGCCATGACAAAGAACAGAGTAATGGGAGTCTTGACGGGTATTCTTATCACAGCACTTATCCAGTCATCTTCTGCTACAACAGTAATGGTCGTCAGCTTTGTGAATGCAGGGCTTATGACACTTTCTCAATCTATTGGAGTTATTATGGGTGCCAATATCGGTACAACCGTAACTGCATGGATTATCTCCGCAGTAGGATTCAAAGTAAACATTGCCGCATTTGCCATTCCTCTACTTGCTATTGGAATGCCACTTATCTTCAGCGGAAAAAGCAACAGGAAAAGCATTGGTGAGTTCATCTTCGGATTCTCATTTCTCTTCATGGGATTGTCATTCCTTCAGGAAGCAGCAACAGCAATGAACATAGGTGACATGGTAGCAGGAATGCTTGCACATGTACCACAAGATTCATTCTTCACAATCATTCTTTTCGTAATCGTAGGAACTTTGGTTACCATGATTGTCCAAGCATCAGCTGCAACAATGGCAATCACTCTTATGCTCTTTGGAATGAACATTCCCGGTTTCGGTTTTGAACAAGCAGCAGCACTTGCCATGGGACAGAATATCGGTACTACCATCACCGCCTTTATGGCATCTCTCACAGCAAACACGCAGGCACGCAGAGCAGCACTTGCACATATGTTCTTCAATGTGTTTGGTGTGGCTGTTGTACTTATCATATTCTATCCAGCTTGTGACGCAGTCAGTTGGTTCGTAAATAATTTTATGGGTGGAGGAAACGACTTGTTCAAGCTTTCAGCCTTCCATACAGCGTTCAACGTCATCAATACATTTCTGCTCATTGGTTTTGTAAAGCAAATAGAGATGTTCGTATGTCGCGTGTTACCAGAGAAAGATACTGACGAACCAGAGAAATTACAGTTCATCACAGCAGGACTTCTTTCTACGGCGGAATTGTCATTACTTCAGGCACGCAAGGAAATCGTGCTATTTGCAGAGCGTTGTCAGAAACAGTTTAACTATCTTCTCAAGATGCATAATATCGACAACGATGACGACTTCAACGAGAAACTGGAGAAGGTGAAACGATACGAGGACATAACAGACAATATGGAATATGAGATTGCCCACTATCTACAGAAGGTTAGTGAAGGTCGTCTCTCTGACGATGCAAAACATCAGGTACAGCGCATGCTTCGCGAACTTGATGACCTTGAGAGTATAGGTGACTGTGCATTCAACATAGCACGCATTCTCTCACGCAAGCGTACAAAATGCAAGGCACACTTCACAGAGACTCAGCTCAAAAACATACAAGAAATAGAGCAGATGGTTGGAAATGCCATTGAACTGATGATATCAACGCTTAATGAGCCAGAAGGCGAAGGGCACAACATAGATAAGAGCTATAAGGTAGAGGATGACATAAACAAGCTTCGTTCCTACCTTAGAGAAGAAAATATCCAACAGTTGTCTCAAGGTGCTTATGACTATCAGTTAGGAGCATTCTATATCGACACAATAAATGGATATGAGAAACTTGCCGACTATGTTCTCAATGTAGTTGAGAGCAAGGCAAGAAAAACTAGAGCGTAAACCTAATAGTCAAGCCTCCTCCGGGAGTATGAAGTGCAGTAACTGTTCCTCCGTGTACAGCTACTGCATTTTTTACTATTGCAAGGCCAAGACCTGTGCCACCAAGTTTACGGGAGCGTCCCTTGTCTATGCGATAAAAACGCTCAAACAGATGTGGCAGATGTTCTGTTGCCACACCGGCACCATTATCCGAAAAGACAAACTCATCATCTGAGAAGCTTATCTTTATTTGTGTTGCACCAGTAGCATAAGCAATGGCATTATCAACAAGATTGCGGAATATGCTATATATGCTTGCCTCGGGGTCATTAAGCGGAGAACTGATAATAACTCGTGACGGCATTTTCACAACACACTCTATGCCCTTCTCACTTAATTGCAAAGCTGTATCTTCAAGCACATTGTTGATTATTGGTACAACATCAATTAGCTTTTCAGAATCAGCCATCTGCCTTGAAGGAATCTCATCAAGTTTTGTGAGCAAAGCCATGTCAAATAGAAGTTTATTCATTCGTTCACTCTGAGCATAGCAACGTTCCAGGAAGTGCTGTCGCTTGTCCTGTGGCATTTCAGGGTTATCAAGAATACTCTCCAGATAACCGTGAATACTTGCAGCAGGAGTCTTCAGCTCGTGTGCGGCATTCTGTGTCAACTGACGCTTTATTCTCACCTTATCCTCTTCCGAGTTACGCAGTTTCCAATACAAGGTAATGATGGTATGTGAAATCTCGCCCAACTCGTCATCAGGTAATCTGCGTTCCAATTCATGGTCCAACTGGTCA
Source organism: Bacteroidaceae bacterium (assembly GCA_017961965.1). The sequence continues at coordinate 3,690 of JAGCWG010000331.1, forward strand.
CCTTGTTCTGCCTTTATGGCAAACTCACGCAAATAACCTATATGACGACTTATTCGTCGAGTATTGAGATAGAGCGCAATACCAAGGAACAAAGTCAGCACTATAGCAAAATAGATGTATGTATTATCAGCCTTAAGCGACTCCGTTAACTCGGCAGAATAAGGAACAGCAGAACGAATCACAAGATTACCCATCCTTGTTGCAGAATAGAAGTATGTCTCGTGAGTAGATTGTGAAGTACGCTTAATATCATATCCACTGCCTTTGTGCAAAGCCTGTTGCACCTCCGCTCTTTGAAGGTGATTAGAGAGAGAATCTATCTTTTCATAGTCGTTGTCCTGAAGTACGCGTCCCTTTATATCTATGATTGTCACACGCATCCTGTCAATACTGTGAGTGTGTGTGTAATCACGAAAAAGACTGTCGCTGAGCATACCTTTTTCGCCCAAAGACTGCATCATCTCATAATTGTACATCTGCAAACGGGAGTGCAAGATGTCAATCTTATAGTCTTTTTCTCTGTTGTACTGGTAAACGCTGAAGCATATTGCAAACAACAAGAAAATGCCTCCAATACTCATCAGCAGGTTCAGCTGAAACGATTTACTTCTCAAAGCAGTAGCCATAACCAATGCGTGTTTTTACCTGTTTCCCATAACGACCTATCTTCTTGCGCAATCGAGTAATATTGACATCCACAGTACGGTCAAGCACATACACATCGTGCGGCCAACAACGACTTAAAAGCTCTTCTCTCGAAAAAACCTTACCAAGATTCTGCAAAAGGAGCGAGAGAAGTTCAAATTCAAGTTTAGTGAGAGATAAATCCACTCCGTCAAGAGTCGCCGTCTTAGAATCAAGATTAAGGCCGATTGTTTCGTAATGAATCTCAGGTGAAGACGAAGGCAAAGCATCTTCTTCGTGTGAGACCTGCGAAGGAGATGCTCTACGCAACACTGCCTTAACCCTTGCTTTCACCTCCTTCATACTTAACGGCTTTGAAATATAGTCATCTGCACCGATATTGAGTCCCTTGACAGTATTATCTTCATCGTCAAGAGCAGTCACGAATATGATTGGGATGTTAACTGTATCGGCATCAGCTTTCAACTTACGAGCCATCTGGAACCCAGACATTTCCCCCATCATCACATCAAGAAGAATAAGATTAGGCAATGCCTCCCCACTCTGCTTCTCATTGTTGAGAATTTCCAAAGCCTCTTCCGCAGAGTTGGCAGCAACCACCTCATACCCTTCTGTTTCAAGATTATATTGCAATATCTCACAGATATCCTGTTCATCATCGACGACAAGTATTTTCATAAGTCATTAAGTATTATGTGCCATGAAAGGAAGTTACGATATGCAAATATACTACTTTCTTTTGTATGTATGGAGTACAACAGGTGTTACAATGTTATTACATTATTCAGCACTAAGCTTTCACATGCTTAAAACGAAGAATAAGTCACCATCTGTATCATCTGTCCCGGGTCACCAATGACGAAGGTGAGTGTGTGCGATGTGCGTGTCTTGTCAACAGGAAGGGTAAGGAGGTAATCCTTGCGGTTGTTGAGTACCTGCAGTTTCCAAGGGTACGACCATTCCACTATCTTATTCTCGCAGACAACGGGCTTGCAGCCGTCCACACTCACTCCAAATCGGTTGCTCCTGCCACGATACAACGGCCACACAGGAACGGTACTAATCTGAAGCTTCACGCTGTCACCTTCAAGGTCGAAAGGTATGTCGATGTGGGATGACTCAAGACTCGTCGGGTCTTCCACCCTATCGTGTGCATCGCCCAACTGAAGAACGAACCAATGTGTACCAACACCATGAATAATACGGAAAGGCTTTTCCTTCTTACCCACTCCAAATTCAAGATACTTGTCATACACCGTGTAAGTCTGCTCCTTTGGCAACTTGTATTTATCCGTAGGTTCAGTAACCAACTCAGGCATCTTCTGATACTGTGCACGAAGACCAGGTGGCACTTCCGACATCATTCCGTTCCACTTGCCATCAAGCATAGTGTTGTATTCACGAACAAGACTATCAATCAACTCCTGATAAAAGTGAACACCTTCAGCAGCCTTTGCATCTCCAGTCATGTGATTTATTTGCGCAACCATGAACTTCCAATCATTAAAGACAGCAGAATATGCAGAATAACCAAACATTTCAAAGAATGGTGTTTGAAGGCTATCAGGAAGAAAACGTTTTATATAATCGTCTATAGTGCAAAAAAGATACTGATAATCATCGAAGCGTTCGTTATAATGTAACTTAGTAAATACAAAACCTGTATCAACATTAAACGGTGCATCATGCATCTTTGAGTTTTCTTCCGTATCCCATTCTATCTCATAGCCCATGTACTCAGGCTTTCTATCCCAAGCTGGACGGTAATAACGCTTCAGCAGACCCGCATATCTGTTACGAATATTCACATACGTGCTATCCCATTGATAAAACTTTCCAAAAGTTCGCGCCATGAAGTCCGCCTGATGATAATACGCCTTCTCATACGTGAACGACTCCATGTCCCAAGCCATATCCATGAACGTCTGTATGCCAAGTTCCATAGGCTTGATGTCACCCACGTTGAGAAGCCAGTAGCGGTCAGCACCTGCATCGTACGCTTTCTTCAGTTCCTCGTACATAAACACAGGAGGCGTGGTGTTCATCCACAGGTAATCATGAGGCGTACCAAGATAGCTGATGTGGTAATACACTCCGCTGCCACCCTTGCGCTTACGTTCCTCTGGACTGCTCACTCGCTTCATGTAGCCGTAGTTATCATCTGGCCATACAATGGTAACATCGTCAGGAAGATCAAGACCAGCATCGTACACATCAAGCGTCTCCTTGTACGGAACAAATATCTGAGGAATATCGTCCTTCGCACGCTTCTTATACTTGCTGAGTATCTTACGCTGTTCACTTATCACCTGTTCAAGCACACGGGCACGCTCCTCAGGACTCTTAGGGCCTTTCATGGCACCATCATGCAAGCCACGCATGCCTACTGTGTAAATATTGTCATACTGAGCAGTCTCCTTAATGCGCTTGTCAAGTTTCTCAAGTATATGCTTGCCGTTAGTCACGTAGTTCCACTCGCCATCCTTCTGCGTGTCCCATTCCTGCTTGGAGGCATTATTGAACAGCAGAGGCTCACAATGACTTGTGGTAATCATGATGCCCCACGAATCTGCCACCACCTGACTCTCTGGATGAGTATAGAAAGCACCCGTGCATGAGTGCATGGCAGGTGCAAGCATATTGCCACGCAGACGCAGGATAAGTTCGCACACCTTGTCGTATGTCTTAGGACCTATGTCGCCCAGTTCCTTCTCGAATGTCTTTGAAGCCCATACCTTCAAGCCCCAGTCCTCATCGTTGATGAAGATGCCACGGTACTTCACGCTTGGCGACCTACTTACCATCGTCTCCGCATACTCAGCCTTCTTCTTACGCTCCACAGGCACGTCAGCCCACCAGTACCAAGGACTTACGCCTATCTTCTCGCTTACATGGAAGACGCCATACGCAAGTCCACGTGCATCGCTACCCGTGATACGCACAGTCTTCTTATCTGAGTCGATGGCATATCGTTCCCACTCGCCCGCAAGTTCCGTATGACCGTTGGCAAAGCGTGACTTTCCAAGCGTAGCAAGTACAATACTATTGCCCTTGACAGGCTCTGTAGATATGGCAGGACGAACGCCAGTCACACGTTCAATGTCGTCAGCAAGTACGCCTGCCATCTTAGCCGTAAGTGCACAGTCCGCCTTGTCATACACGATAGTAGCCTTAGCCAAGTCAATGGCTTGGGCAAACAAGGAATATGTAAGTGCCAAAGCACCGATGAATAGTTTTCTCATGATAAAATAACCTATGCTTTATTAGTATTGCGCAAAGATAAGAATAAATTATGAATTAAGATTTATGAATTAAGATTTTAAGTTAAAATGCCCAGATAACAAAGTAGTCAGAACGAAAGCCAAGTGTCGCCTCTCTGTCTATCAATAGTCCGAGAGACAAGAAACATGTATAGGCACCAAGAACAATAATGGAGCGCACCAATCATATCGTTGGCGCGCTCCATTACTATATTAGGCATAAATATCAAGAAATGCAATCAATGTCTAAACTTTATGGCAAAGCTGACAAACACCGCACGTCCAGGGCTTATCGTAGAGAAGTTGCTGTTCCAGTAAGAACTATCCTTCTCATCAAATATATTCTCCACGCCAATGCCTGATTCAAGTACCAAGTCATTAACATAGAAAGAGTGGCGCGTAGCAAAATCCCACTGCTGATACTTAGGAGCAAAGCCATAGGTACTGCTGTATCGTTCGCCCTGAACATGACCGTTGAGAGACAGATTCACATGGTAATTACTCCAGCTTCTATCCCACGCAAGGTTTACCCTTGCCACATTCTTTACACTCTTATCTACAGGCGTTGTAACCAAGGTATAAGCCTGCGTCTTGCTGTCAAAGTTCATCGTCTCGGATTTGGCATCCGTATAAGTGTATCCACCGCCTACGCTTATGCCATAAGGGAGGAAGAACTTAGCATTCACATTGATGCCCTTAACCGTTGCCTTATCTATATTATCACGTTGACGAATCGTTGTCCATCCATCATTATAGAGAGACGTAAGATGGGTATCTGCATCAATCCCACTCTGCGACATCACTCGATAGTTAATCATGTCGTGTACCTTGTTCACAAACCCTGTAACACTAAGACTCATCCACTTGTTGCTATACTCCATGTTGAGGTTAAAGAAATCGTTCGTCTCAGGTTTAAGGTTGGTATTGTTGAGCGTGAAGCGGGCATTGGTCTTTGCCATGTCTGTAGCATAAAGCTGAGACAGCGTCGGCGTACGATAGCCTCCAGAATAAGCGGCACGAGCACGAAAGCCTCCTATATGATAGAAAAGCGCAACATTGGCTGTGGCATGCGATGTAAAGTTGTCATTGTAAGTGTATCGTGCCCCGACAACAGCTTCAAGTCCTTTGAATATATTCACTTCATCCTGCGCAAATACGTTGTATGTATTCGTTGTCTCAAAGTCAATATTGTCGCTCTCACTATCAAGCGACTCCTGCACCAGCTCCACTCCTGCCGACAGTTTGTTCCAATCTGAAAGGCGGAAGATTCCCTTCATGGTCTCATTGACGTAATGGGTACGCTTACGGGTAACTTCATTCTCTTCCGTCTCACCCGTCTGCCAATAATCATACTTAGTCACATAATTGTCGGAATACACATCGAAGTAGATATGGGCATTCTTGCTGAACTCATACCTTGCCCCGGCACCATATAGATAGGAATTATGGTGAATATCGTATGTGTAGGCAGCCTTCTCCTTATACGTATAGTTATACTGTGTAGTTCCGTCATCCAGTTTTGTCTTTGTCTTAGACTGTGTGAAGTAGGTGGCAGAGCGAGGACGATTAGTCATGTTGTCATAATAATTGCCGCGGACATACATGGAGAACTTGTCATTAATCTTCCATTGTAGGTTCTCACTTACATTATGGCTTGCAAAAGCCGTACTCATAGGTCTTCCAGTGAGCTTGAGCACTTGTCTGTCTTCGCCCGTGACATTATCCGTCTCAAAGAATTCCTGCTTGTTGTTTACCTGCCAGTTATCCGCCGTCTGATAATTGTATGATGTCTGTGATGAGAACTTACCGACGTTGAAATCAAGGGTAATATCCTCACTCACACGTCCCTTGCTTGACACATGGGTACGATTGGACACATCGACAGCATCCTTGGAATCATCCGTGATGATGTTGATAACTCCGGCTATGGCATCGCTACCATAAAGAGCACTTGCCGCCCCCTGCAACACCTCTATTCGCTTGATATTGGCAATGCTTATGCGACTCCAGCGATCATCGCCGACGACCTTCTTTCCGTTCTCAAGAATAAGGATATAGTCATCGCTCACACCATTGAAATTAACGAAAGTACCCATTCCACTCGTATGGGCGGTAACATTGGGAGTCAGCTTGGCAAGCGCCTCCTGAAGACTTGTCACCTGTGCATCCTTCAGTTCCTTTGCAGTTATAACCTTCACAGCAATAGGCGAGTTACTCTCCCTACGGAAAGTTCCCGTACCAGTAACAACGACCTCATTAATCGCCTTTTCGGCAACCTTTGGGTTCCTATCCTGCGCATCAGTATTCGTAACACTTGCCATAAGAGCAAGAGCTATTAAGATTTTGTTTTGCATATTCTGTTTAGTTAGTATTTTTTCTCATTACTCATTTCTTATTACTCACCATCCACAGGCCCATGAACGTGAGCATACCATTAAGCATCAAGAGTTCGTAGCCAAACTTATAGCCGTAGTGCTGAAGAGTGAACGCATCGAGTGCGTAACAAAGCAGAGGTGAGGCTATAGCTATGAATGGAACAAAACGAGGACGTGGCATCCGTCGGGTCAACATTCCGAAGGCGTAAAGTCCAAGGAGAGGACCGTAGGTGTAACTGACAAGCGTATAGATAAGGTCGATGACGCTGTTTGAGCCAATCCACCTGAACAGGAGGGTGAAAAAGATAAAAACAGCCACCATGATGATGTGAACCTTGCGTCTGAGCGTCTCACCCTGCTCGTCCGTACTGTCCTTGCCGAGGATGTCGATACAGAATGATGTGGTAAGAGCCGTAAGGGCACTATCCGCACTTGAGAATGCACTTGCAATAACGCCTATGGTGAAGAATGCCACGACGGCATTTCCCATTACACCAGTGGCTGCAATCCCCGTGAGGAGGTCGTCACCCTTCTGTGGAATATCCATACCAAGGTGAGCATAGAGCGCAAGAAGCAGGATGCCAAGGGTAAGGAATAAGGCATTAACAGGAATGAAAAGCACACCATACGAGCACATATCCTTTTGGGCAGAACGGAGGTCACGACAAGTAAGGTTCTTCTGCATCATGTCTTGGTCAAGACCTGTCATGACAATAACCACGAACACGCCACTCAAGAACTGCTTCCAGAAATTCTGACGACTAACAAAGTCGGAGAACTCAAAGATGCGTGAGTGAGGGCTACCAAGCACAGCACGATAAGCCTCACCCCAATCCATGCCAAGCATATCAACAGCCTTCACCATGATAAGCACGAGTGCCACGATAAGGCAGAGAGTCTGAAGGGCATCCGTCCACACAAGTGCCTTGATGCCACTACTCCTTGTATAGAGCCAGATGAAGGCAAGCGTCACGATGACCGTGAGCCAGTAAGGTATGCCGTAGTCGTCAAATACAAACTGCTGGAGTATAAGGCAAGTGACATAGAACTTGGCTGCCGACGAACTAAGTTTGGAGATGATGAAGAACCATGCACCCGTCCTATAACTAACACTCCCAAACCTCTTGTCCAGATAGCCGTAGATGCTCGTAAGCCCCATCCTGTAATATATAGGGAGGAGAACGAAAGCCACGACAAGATAGCCGAAGAAGAAGCCTATGCACATCTGCAGATAGGTCATGTCACCCGTCATTACCATTCCCGGAACGCCTATGAAGGTCACTCCCGAAAATGACGCACCTACCATACCGAAGGCAACCAACGGCCAGGGAGACTGACGATTGCCACGGAAGAAGGCATCATTTCCCCTCGTTCCCACAAGATGGGAAACAAGGAATAGTACTGCAAAATATAGAAGAAATGTTATTAGCATTGTAAGTTTTTATGTTTTTAAGTTTGTTAGTTTTTATGTTCTCGCGCAGGAAAAGTATGTTTTCAAGTTTGCAAAGAGGTAAGTTTTCCACGATAACTAAAAAACTTACGAACTCATAAACTTAAAAACTTATTTTTTCTTACCTTTGCACCAAACCATAAAAACAGAAAGCCTTATGAAACTAAGAGACAGTCTTAAGATTATCGCCATTATTATGCTGATTGAGAGCGTCATCTTTGCACTCAGACAACCATTCATGAGCAACTTCGACACTCTCCATGCACACTTTGGCCAGTTTGCCACAATCGCCAAGTTGTACTACCTTGACGTATCCATATGGCTTCAGACAACATTATATGTGCTGTTTGCAGGTCACATCGTATGGTTAGGTTCACGCATACCGAGCGCCAGATTCGGCAGTTACTTCGTACTCGATGCCATTGTAGCAATAATAAACGCCATTGTTGTAGCTATGGCACAGGAGTTTGAGATTTACGGATTCTACCTCAAGATAGTAGCTGAGGCAGCTGCCATAGTAACGTGCTTCTATGCAGGATGGACAATATTCAAGGACCTTCACATCAAGGCTGTACAGACAATCTGTTTCTCCTACATGGTTCTATCTGCCCGTCACCTGCTCTACTGCTTCGTACTTGCATTCACACTCTTCAGCTACGGAGTGGAAGGTCTCAGCACAACTGCCTTGCAGGACAAGAAAGCCATCAACATTGCATGGATGCTCCTCATTCCTCTTTTCCTCATAAGCCGTTACCTGCTCTTTATAGGAGCCAAGAGGCTCAAAGAGAATGCAGATGAAAAAGAGAAGGAACGAGAAGAGATAGCAATAGTATAACTACCATCAATATCTCAGCAACGAGCGATATGCGTACTGACAAGCGCATGTCGCTCGTTGTCAGTTTACGCTCGTTTGTACCAATGAATGGCTTATAGAAATATTGTCCGAAATAATTGTGTCCTCCGCCAAAACGGCAATCAAGTAATCCTGCCAAGGCAGCCTCCGGCCACCCAGAGTTAGGCGAAGCATGCTTTGAACCAAAGAAGGCAACGAAGCCCAATAGTTCCTTCCATCCAGCACTCTTACCCTTAACCATTCCCACCATACCCCTTATTTTAGATGCCAAGAGTATGAGGAAAGCGGTAAGACGTGCAGGAACGTAGTTGGCAACATCGTCTATCCTTGCCGCCCAACAGCCGAAGTCCTTGTAACGTTCATTTCTGTAACCTATCATAGAGTCGAACGTATTCACCATCTTGTAAGCCACCATACCCGGCACACCAAGCAT
>JAGCWG010000332.1 GCA_017961965.1 Bacteroidaceae bacterium
TCCAGAATGTGTTGAGCTGGTTGATATACTGGTATTTCGCCGATTCCATTTCTTGCTGAGCTGTATTAAGGTCTGTCACAGATACTGAACCTGTTTCAAATCTCTTTCGCATAATCTCATATCGCTCTTCTGCTATTTCCTGTGCTCGTTGCGCATCACGACATTGTATTGGCTGTAGATTGAACTGTAACACCTTTTTCCTCAATGCCTGTACATAATCGAGATGTGCTTGTTCCTGCTGAGTACGCACAACCTCAAGGCGAGCCTGAGCCATCTTCACTCGTCCACGGCTCACACCCCAGTCGAAGATTGGCAACGAAAGGGTCAGACCTACAATCTCATTATCCATTGGATTCCTGTATGCATCAGCAAAGGCATTTGCTGTTTGAGTAAAGCCGACCTCGCCCCTTATTGTCATTTGCACTCCTTTGTTTGACTTTGCCTGAGCAAGACTCTTCTCTGCCTCAAGCATCTGCTGCTTCTGTTCCAGAGTGTGCGAAGAATTAGTTATCGCCCTCTGTATGACCTCATCTACACTCAGTATGATTTCTGGAACGAAATAAGGAGGAATAAGTTCAGCATCGTTATAATCGGAGACCCTGAGGTAAGAGAACATATTATACATCACATCATCAAGGTTCTGCTTGTTCTTGTTCACAGACATCCTTGCGTTGAGTACCGACAACTCCATCTGCAGTACTTCGCTCTTGGTCGTCGTACCAAGATTCAGACGTGCCTTGGCTATGTCAAGAAGAGCCTCTCTGTCCTTCAATGTTGCTACACTCTGCTTGTAGTCAGACTGAGCAGAAAGAACACTAAAGAACAGACTTGTCACTCTTATCGTCACATCCTGCATGGATGATGCGTATGCCTTCTGAGCTATCTGATACTCAATAGGTGCCGTCTTCTTTTCCCATTTAAGGGAATTGAACGATTTGAGCGGTTGAGTATAACTTATACGAAGTGGTTGCGAATTATATGTTGTCTGATTATAGTCAAACTGGTCCAGTCTATACAGGTATGACTGGAGAGACACCGTACCTCCCGTTGCAACAATCTGCTGATCCACAGACAAGGTGAGGTAGTTGTTCATGGAGTTATTATTGACATACGCCACCTGACCGTCCTCATAATTACGGACAGACACAAGTGAATGGTCAAAGTTCAGCAAACTTCCATTAAGGTTCATTGAAGGCAATAGTTCTGCCTTGAATGACCTGTACGTCCAATAGCTTGCCATAAACGAGTACTTTGCCACCATGGCATCATACGAATTTTCCTGTGCAATCCTTATGGCACTTTCCAGCGTCAGTTTCTGCGCTGATACCGTCATACTGCCACACAGACATAAAAACCCAAATATCGTCTTCTTCACTTTTGATTCTTTTTTCACAGCATAAGCAATTGTTGTTTCTCGTTGCTTGGCTATATTTTTTAACTTTTAACTTTTAATTTTTAACTCCGTAGGATGCTGTCCGCCTTCTCCACCATCTGTTCCGTGGCTTTTGACTCTATCTTGACATAAGAGTGCTTAATTCTCTTAGCCATGTCGGTCGCAGCCTTCTTATTACCCGTCTCATCATACATCATCATCAACTGATACAACGGGTACAGACGGTTAGGCATGATAGCGTATGCCTTCTCGTAAGCCTCACGTGCCATGTCATACAACTGTTCATCACGATAATTGTTTCCCATGATTATATAGAACATAGGGTCTGCACTCACAAGAGTGCCCCGACGCAATATTGCGTTACTGTCCTCATACCGCTTTTCCTCTCTGAGTGTTTTTGCAAAATCAAAAAGGTATTGAGGGTTATCACTCTCATAGGGTAGCAGTTCGTTATAGTCAGTTAAGAAAGCAGAGTTTCGCATTCCAGAAAATAGGTTGGCATCCTTGTCCTGCTCAATGCGTTCTGTCACCTCCACATTCATGAACAAACTAAAGGCTGTGATTACAAGGCTCACAAAAGTACAAATAAATTTGTTTATATGCAAACATAACGTACTTTTTTCTCTCGATTCACTCCATGCAAACACCATTACGGCTATTATTCGGTATGGAAGCAACTCAAACGGATAAGAAAACATCGCAAACACAAGCATCGATGCCATTGCAAAGAACAAAGTCCGACTACTCATATATAGTCTCCACATTGCCACCACCGTGACTATTATCCACATCATAGCACCAACAAGACCCTGTTCCACGAGTACCTTGACCAACGCATTATAAGCATAATCCGTAACACCTGCCGATGCAAACATACTGGCATCATGACTGTCTCTCCACATCTCGGCTATGCCCTCGGCACAGGCATGGCGGAATCCACCCACGCCCACACCAAGCCACATATCATGACACCATGATGTGAGCGAAGCCATCCATATCAAAGATCTTCCGTCTGCCGACCCACGCTTGATGAAGTAAAAAGCCACTGCAACAACTGCCAATGCCCCCCATACCAGCCATCTATATTTCTTGTATCTGTCACGGAATAACCACAAAGCACATACACCCAGCCCAACGAATGCAGCACGACTCCATGTGGCAGGAAGCATGAGGAGAGGAAGGAGTATCAGAATGTGAAAGATAAAGAGTGAAGACTGATAGAGCTTCTTGTATCCGAGAGCTATTGCCCTTCTTGCGAGCGAGAAGTGATAATGCGAGAAGTCTCTCTGTAAACAGCGCAAGGCTATTACTCCAGCAATCATCAGATAAGCAGAGTATGGTCCAGGATTCTGGAACGTACCCGTAAGCACGAATATATGATGACGACCATTGCCAGATATAATCTGTCCTGCACCTACCATAGCCTCATAGCATCCGAACAACACTATACCAGCACACAGCACCCACGCAGGCACACGACCACAATGTAGCACCATCCTCAGCACCACATACAGCACCACCATCTCCATAACCTGTAGCCAGTCAGTACCACAAGGGTACTCAGCACCAAGCCACACCCTGCCGACATAGTACAATGACCACAGAGCCACAAGACCATCGACAATGGTTAATCTGCCGCCTCCTCTTGTGAATAGGACAAATATCCCACCAATCAGCCCAAGTACAGGCAAGGCGTAACTTAGTATGCCGTCAGCCTCAGCCCATCGTACCTCAACAGGAAGTACAGTAATCCACAAGAGGAACACAAGCACCATCACTTGCACCAATGGAATAATGTATCTTTGTCTCATTTGAGTTATTAAGTTTGTAAGTTTTTAGGTTTTTAAGTTCTCGCGGAAGGGAGTTTGCAACGAGAAATAAGTAATTATCAACTAAGCGAAGCGGTCTCACTGACCGCAGGGAAGTAATGAGAAATGAGTAATAGCCATTCGGTTAAATTAATGAGCAATTAGCAATGAATAATGAGTAATAGCCGTTCGGCAAAGAACTGATGACGGAACTTGTTATTACTCATTCCTAATTATTAATTACTAATTAAAGCCAAATAGTAAAATTTATTTTTCACTCTTCACTTTTCACTCTCCCCTGATGGCATGTTAATTATCAATTGTTAATTGATATCGGATGACCGTCCTCCCCCTTTGTGGGGAGTTCGAGGGGGGCCACTATCTTCTCCACAATTCCCACGATATACTCCTCTGGCACGGGTCCCCAGTATCGGGAGTCACATGAGTTCATCACATTATCGCCAGCCATGAAGTAGTAGTTATGCTTGAACCTGTGTTTGGTGAAAGGCTTGCCACCAGCATACGCCTCATTCTTATCCCAGTCCCATGTGATGTCCTTTCCCGTCTCCCATTCCAGTATCACCTCGTAGAGAGCAGCCTCAAGAGCATGGATAGTCACCACGTCATCCTTGCGAGGCACGTATATAGGACCAAAGTTCTTGATGTTCCATCCCACACTATAATACGGAGGAATCCAGAACCCCTGTATCAAGGAGTCGGGAGTATTCTCCAATCTTGTCTGTTCATTCTCAAGGCACA
>JAGCWG010000333.1 GCA_017961965.1 Bacteroidaceae bacterium
TCCTTTGAAGGTGGACGCTTCATGTTGACACAAAGATACTTGTACTCTGAAACATCGAGTGGCTCTTCGTATCTCCATCCGACACAACCCTTAGCTGTTTTAATCTCAATAGAGCTATAACTTGTTGCCTTTGTGAATGCATTCTCGTAGAGAAGGTGAGTGTTAATCCAATCTGCCTGCAGAGCCAATGGATTCTGTGGTACCTCCTGATATGGCTGGTAACGCTCCTCTGATGGATAGTTTACCTGTGCATAGTCCTTGTACCACTTCCAGCAAGCTTCGCCACAAGCCTCTTCAATACCAGGGAACGCAGGCTTAATAACGATGCGGTCGAGGTCAGGTGTACCATCTGTCTTGCGGTATGTTCTTGTTGTGCTGTATGATGCCCAGTCGAGGTAGCAGTCAGTACCAGAAAGTGTCATTGAGATGTTCTGATAGTGGTCAAGTGTTGCCTTGTAAGCCTTACCCCACTTTGACGTGCTACCAGTAGCCCAAGTACCATAGTTGGCCTCAACCCATTTTCCATGTTCATCATAATGTCCAGTACCAGGCTTCTTTGGGCTCCAGTCAACCTCTGTGATTACGATTGGATTTGTGCGTACAACAGGCACCTGATTGCCGAAGTTGTTGATGGCATTTGTCGAATTGTAATTAGTGTCATCCGTACCGTACCATCCCACATAATCGTGAACGGCAAAGCCGAGGTTGTGGAGTGGATCCTTTACTGGATACTTAGCGTAAGCAGCATAGCTTGACTGCCATCCTGTACCAGGGACCCAAATGATTCCCTTGAAGCCACTGGCACGTATAGTATCGATAATTGGCTGGAAGAAGTCGCGGAGTGCTTGATCTGTTTGCTGTCCATTAGCTGCATGAATACGCACAGGCTCGTTTGCAAGTTCAATACTGATGTGCTTGTAGTTATTCTGTACGTCAGCATTCTGTGCAACGATGCTCCATACCTTTTTGAGGTACTCCTGATAATAGTCACCTACATATATATCACCAGGACAAACACCTGGTGGACGCATAATTACATGCATACCATAATTCATCGCAGCCTGTGCAATAGGAACATACACGCCTTTGAGGGTACTCTTTAACTTCTTTTCGCTGAAGTGACGGATATCTGCCTCTCCACCTACCTCATTGCCGTGTGGGTCGAATGTCTTTCCATCCTTAGTGGTGAATCCTGCAGCATTGACGCTGTTATCGTTTGTCCAGCATGGGTCGAGGTGGAGACGGAAAAGGTTACAGTATGTTCCCTTCTCTGGGAGTGTAGTTGCAAAGAAGAGACTCTTGAAGTAGTTTATACACTTCTGCTTGTCATTTTGCTCACCAATATTACCCCATCTGTAACTGTTGAAATATGGGCTTGGAGTGTCCATGTAACCATGGAGCACAACGATGTTTCCGGCATCATCCTTGAGGTTGTTGCCATCAACATGAATACCTGGAGCCTTTTGGGCAAAGGTAAAAGCAAATGCGAATTGCGCTAAAAATAGCGAAAGTAAAACTTTTTTCATAAATTGTTAAAATATGGTTGAATGTTTAGTTACTGCAAAGGTAAACCATTATATATATTAGTATTTTAGCAAATGTAAATATTTTTTCGTGATTTGTTACATTGTTTCAAAAATCATATCAATATAACAAATTTGAAAGTTTTTGAAACCTATTAGAAAACTATATTTTCATATACTCCATATCTTTGCAACGTCAAACACGAGCGATGTGATTTCGATTGTATTTTGGCAGTTAGTGGATTTTATTTATTAGGTTATTTTTAGAATAATTTTTTTGTTAGTATAGAGATAAATTAAGTTAGTATAATGGTGACTGAATCGTTAGTCGATTTAAGTTAATGAGATTTATTGATAGGTTAAGTTGGAAAAAGATCTTTTAGGATAATGTCGATTGGAGCGTAAAGCTCCATCCACAAAAAAAGGCTTGCTCTCAGTGATGACTGCAAGTCTTTTTTTAGCATTTAAGGAAAGGTTCCCCAAGACCTTCTCTACATCCATACATCAAAATGACGAGGGTGACTAAGATAATATTGGGACGGTTGCTGTTGTACGTTGGTTGTTCGTTAAGTCACATTTTAAACCTCGTGTGAGGCACAAAGTCAAAGCAAAGGTTTTGTGTGACGTGCAAAATATGACAGTACACCTTAATATTGATACTACATTATTATTAACATATAAACTGTATCGGATTCCTAAGTGGATGATGATAGAAACTAAATCTATGAACAAGTATTTAATCTTTTCGATGCTGTTACTGGGCGCAGCTAATGTATATGCTCAGAAGTCTCCTAATGGTAAGATTAACGTGGAGGCAAAGAATAATGAAGGTCTGGTGGTGAACTACGCAGGCCAGCAATTGTATAAGGTAAACATTAACGTCAAGGGAAATAAGGCATTCAAAAAGCATGCCTTGAATGACGTATATGATATGAGAGTAGGAAAACGTCTTCATTGCGAAAACGGATGTAATGAGGCGGAGTACAAGATGACTGACGGCAAGACACTCGTCGTTAGAGCATATAATGACGGTGTGGTGTGGCAAACAGTAGGTGGAGACATCAAGGACGTGACACTCGACATGAGTTCGGCTAAGAATAGCTGGTTGCAGAAGTGGACAGAACCTTACGAGTTCTTCTATGACCTGAACGCAGAGGAGGGTACTGGTAAGCGTTGGGCTTATCCTTCACTTTTCGAGTACAACGATGATGTGTTTGTGCTCATTTCGGAGTCAGCTATCGAGAAGTACAACAGTTCGTCATGTCTCTATTCGGCAGATAGTAAGGGAGTGTTCCGTGTTGTACCTGATAAGAACGAGGTTGAGTGCAAGCAGTCACCTTGGCACGTTAGTATCATAGGTAGCAAGAAGACTGTTGTTGAGTCCACTCTCGTGACTGATGTCGCACCTGCAAACCGTATTGGCGATGCTTCTTGGGTGAAACCGGGAGTTGCGTCATGGGTCTATTGGGCATACAACCACGGCTCAAATGATTTCAATATCATTAAGAAGTACGTAGATATGGCAGAGGTACTGCATCTTCCTTACGTTCTCATTGATGCCGAGTGGGACGAGATGAAGGACGGCAAGACTATCGAGGATGCCATTCGATATGCTGTTGAGCACAAGGTTGATCCTATTATCTGGTACAACTCATCTGTAGGATGGATTGACGGTGCACCAACTCCTAAGTTCCGACTCAATAAGCCAGAGGATAGGGAGAAGGAGTTCGCTTGGTGCGAGAAGATTGGTGTCAAGGGTGTCAAGATTGACTTCTTCTCAGGTGACAACCAGAAGAACATGCAATATATGATTGAGTTGCTCGAAAGTGCAGCGAAGTATCACCTTACAGTAAACTTCCATGGTGCTACGCTACCTCGTGGATGGCAGCGTACATATCCAAATCTCGTAAGTACAGAGGCTGTGTATGGTGCGGAGTGGTATAACAATGTTCCAACGTTTACTACTAAGGCTGCACGCCACAACGCAACCCTTCCTTTCACTCGTAACGTTGTCGGCTCTATGGACTACACACCTTGTGCGTTCACAGATTCACAGCATCCACATATCACTACTCACGCTCATGAACTTGCACTCACAGCACTCTTTGAGTCTGGTGTACAGCACCTTGCTGACCGCCCCGAGAGTTTCCTCTCGCAACCTAACTCTGTAAGGGCATACCTTGCTATGCTACCTACGACATGGGATGAGACACGCTTCATCGACGGTTATCCTGGAGAGTATGTCGTTATGGCTCACCGTAAGGGAAACCGTTGGTACATAGCTGGTATAAACGGAACAGACAGTGAGAAGGCAATCACTTCTGGTATTGCAGACATCAAGGGTAAGAAGAGCAACTTCTACATCTATGAGGACGGCAATAGCAAGGAAAGTCCATGGAAACTTAGTCTTTGTGAGTACGAGAACAGTGTTCCTTCCATGATTACCTGCAAGCCTCGCGGTGGTTTCATCATAGTCATCTTGAACGATGATATCAACACATTCAGTAAATTGCTAAATGAATATAAATAATAGTAGAAAGAATAGGATTACTATACTAAAGACAAGATGAAAAATACTATTCTGACATTTGCATTGTCGTTCATGTCACTTTCCACCATAGCACAGAACCCAATCGTCACGCACTGTTACACAGCAGACCCAGCACCTGTGGTCTTCCCTGGCAACGACAGTCTGTACGTCTATTGTGACGAGGACATGAACGTAAACGGAGTACACAACTTCTATTATATGGAGCGTTACCGTGTTTATTCGACAGTTGACATGGTCAATTGGACTGACCATGGAAACGCTATGCCTCGTACAGCATACAAGTGGGCAGAGGAAGGCTCTTGCTGGGCAAGTCAGTGTGTGAAGAGCGAGGCGAAGAACAAGTACTATTGGTATGCCTGCCTTAAGAAGCAAGGTGACTGGAGACACTACATATCCGTAGGAAAGAGCGACAAGCCATCCGGTCCTTTCACCGATGCAAAGAACAGCTATATGTTTGAAACTGGTGCTGGTGGCGATATCGACCCAACTGTCTTCATTGACGATGATGGAACGGCTTACCTTTATTGGGGAAACAACGGTCTATCTTACGCCACCCTAAGTTCAAGTATGGTATCGGCTACACGCCGAGTAGCAGTAGAGTTGACTAAGGAGGCTTTCGGAGGTGTAAAGAAAAAGGACACCAACGGCAATGACTATATCGACGGAGTCGATTGCTATGAGGAAGGTCCATGGCTTGACAAGCGCGGAGATAACTACTACCTAATATACGCCGCAGGTGGTGTGCCAGAGCATATCGCCTACTCCATGAGTAAGTCGCCTAAAGGTCCTTGGGTGTACAAGGGAGTGGTTATGGCTCAGGACAACAATACAGGCTCGTTCACAAACCACAGCGGAATAGTAAACTACAAGGGCAAGGACTACTTCTTCTACCATACGGCTTGGGCTCCTGGTGGAGGAGGTTTCAACCGCAGCATGGCTGTGGAGGAACTGTATTTCAATGAGGATGGTACTATCAAGCCGGTCAAGGCGACAACCACTGGTGTTGCACCTCTCTGTACTCTCAACCCTTACATTCGTCAACAAGCGGAGACTATCAACAAGGCGGAAGGTATCTCGGTTGTCGGTAACGAATCGACTGGAGTGTATGTTACGGACATACACAAGGAAGACTACATCAAGGTTCGCAACGTAGATTTCGGCGAGGAAGGAGCTAAGAGCATGACAGTTCGTGTTGCTACAGGAATGAACAAGTCTGTAGCACTTGCCGTTCGCATCGGATCTAAGTCTGCCACTCCGATTGGCCGTATCACATTCTCCTCTACTGGAGGTGAAGATGTATGGAACGAGAAGATTATAGAGTTCACAAGGAAAATTACTGGAGTGAAGGATGTATTTTTCACGTTTGCCGGCACTCCTACTGAGGGCATAAGCACTCTCTTCAACTTCGACTGGTGGAAATTCAATACAGAGGAAGAGACTGCGGTACGCGAAGTGGAGATGACTGACTGCGAGAAGGACGATGCTTTCTATGACCTTACTGGTCGCAAGGTCAGTACACCATGCAACGGTATATACATAAAAGGTGGAAAGAAAATAAAGTTATAAACAAAACTAAGTGACAATAACAACTAATCAACACTTAATATGAAACAATTACTTAACTTGGCACTGGCTATGAGCATGTTCTCAGTAGCCAATGCACAGAAACTGAACCTGCCAATCATTCAGACAAAGTACACGGCGGATCCTGCACCTTACGTACACGGTGACACCGTTTACCTATATACAACACATGACGAGGAAGGTGCGAGCGGATTCATGATGAAGGACTGGCTGCTATACACATCTACTGACATGGTGAACTGGGAAGACCACGGAGCGGTCGCTTCGCTGCGGGACTTCAAGTGGTACAAAGGTAACAATGGAGCGTGGGCTGAACAGGTCATCGAACGCAACGGCAAGTGGTACATGTACTGTCCGATACACGGAAGCGGTATCGGCGTACTTGTGGCAGACTCTCCTTTCGGACCGTTCCGCGATCCGCTTGGCAAACCACTCGTATGGCAGAAGGAGCACTGGGACGACATCGATCCAACTGTGTGGATAGACGATGATGGACAGGCTTATATGTACTGGGGTAATCCTACGCTGTACATGGTCAAGCTGAACGAGGACATGATTTCATACTCCGGAGAAATCGTCAAGCATCCTAAAATCAAGGACTACCAGGAGGGACCTTGGTTCTGGGGCAGAGTTAATGCCAAGGGACAGAAGAAGTACTACATGGCTTTTGCTTCAACTTGCTGTCCTGAGGGTATCGGATATGCAATGAGTGACAAGGCTACCGGTCCATGGGAGTACAAGGGACACATAATGAACCACACTCCACAGACACGAGGCAACCACCCTGGTATTATTGACTTCAAGGGTAAGTCATATTGTTTCGGCCTGAACTACGATGTTTACCGACTTGAGACATCAGCGCACGCCGAGCAGCGCAGTGTGTCGGCTGCCGAAATGACATACAACGAGGACGGAATCATTCAGGAACTGCCTTACTTCCTCCACTGTAGGTTGGAACAGGTTGGCTCCTTCAATCCTTTCCGTCGCGTCGAAGCCGAGACAATGGCTTGGGGCTACGGTCTCCGCACGACTCGCGAGAACCCTTCTGGTCCTTGGAATCCGACTCTATTTGTGACTAATATCGACGACGGAGAGCATATCATGCTCCGTGGCGTTGACTTTGGTAACAGCAAGGAGAGGATTAAGTTCACAGCTTCATGCTCAACGCTCCTTGAAGGAGGCACGATTGAGATTCATATTGACAACGTGGACGGTCGCTTGTTGGGAAAACTGTCAATTACCAATACCCAGTTCCAGTACCGTGAGTTCTCCACAGCTCTCGAACCAGTTAGCGGCAAGCACGACCTCTACTTCGTGTTCAAGGGCACGCAACTGCAGAAAAAGAACCTTTTCAACTTCGACTGGTGGGAGATGTCACTATTGAAGAAGGGTGAAGCAACTTGCACAGTAACTGTTGAGGACGGAGGAACAGGCAAATACAAAGCCGTGATGCAGGAATACGATGGGTTTGAGGCTCACACGGTCTTCGTTCCACAGGACCTGACAAAGTTCGACAAGAAGAACCAACTCCCAGTACTCGTATGGGGTAACGGTGCGTGCACCAACTCTCCTTGGGAGCACTATAAGTTCCTCAACGAGATAGCTTCACACGGCTACCTCGTCATAGCAACCGGCTACATGCCAAAGGACGGAAAGCCATATCGTGGTGCTATGTCAACGACACAGCAGCAGATTGAGTCAATGGACTGGGCAATAGCACAGAATGCAGACAAAAACAGTCCTCTCTATGAGAAGGTCAACACTAAGGCTATCTGCGCATCAGGTATGTCATGCGGTGGTCTCCAGACACTCTACAACTGTGCAGACCCACGTATCACAGCTTTGATGATATGTAACAGCGGACTCTTTGACAACACTGGCAATCCTATGCCTGGTATGCCAATGCCAGCCAAGAACAAACTTGAA
>JAGCWG010000334.1 GCA_017961965.1 Bacteroidaceae bacterium
ATATTAAAAAAACAGTCAAGAAACAGAACAAAAACAAGAAAAAACATGTTTTTTTTGATTTTATTTGGTTTTTACCATGTTTTTTTAACTGGCCGCACTGCGGCAAAAAACAACATACAGTTTCAACCGTACAGGTCGCATCTTTTTACTCCTCTTTATTACAAGAGAATTCTGGTATGTTATCCTCCGATGTTGATGCGTACCTTGCCGTAGAAAGCACGTCCTGCCTTCTGTAGGTTGAAGTTGTCATATAGTTTGGCATCTGTCAGGTTGTGACACTCAAATGAGAGGTTATACTTACCGCCATTCATTGCATACGTAAGTGTCACGTTGTGTGCAGTCTGTGTCGGTACCTTCATCTTTGAAGATGCATTGCCATATACCTCAGAGAACAGAGGAAAACTGTGTGTATAGAACATATCGTATGTACATGTAAGCATGTTACCCTTTGCTCCCAGGTTATGCCAGCGCAGTGTTACATCGGCATTGGCAAACTGATAGGGTAGGTTAGGCATGCGTGCCTCGTAGGTCAGGTTGTTTTGCTTTGAACCTGTCTCCTGTGTTGGTTCGTTATCACGCACATCTATATGTGTCCAATTACCACCCATGCTTAGCCATCGCTGATAGTCATAACGCACACCTATGTTGTAGCCCTTGGTCTTCACCTTGCCGTGGTTGGAGTAGGCACCATAATATGTACCGCTGACATTCTCCGTAGTACGTTTGATATAGTCCTTTGTTAGACGATAGATGAGTCCTCCTTCGAGGTAAAGGGCATGCTTACGATTGAATGTATGGGTATAGTTCATGTTGAGGTTGTAGTTGTGACTACGCTCCGGTTTCAATTCAAACTTACCACGCTCAAGGTCGTTGTCGCCAAACAGCTCGTCTGTAGTAGGCAGGCGGCATGTTCGCTCATAGCTTAACTTCATCTGTAAGTCGCTGATAAGGTACATGGCACCTGCAGCACCATAGCCCAGCATATTGACATTGTTGTGGGTCTTTACGTATTCAGTGTTGTCATTACCGCTCAAAGCCAATGGACCAGAGTTGCGCTGGTCATAGTTCTTCGCGAAGGCTGTGACATTCCATCGTTCTGTTGGTGCCAGCTGATATGACAATCCTGTTATGCGCTTCACTGTCACCTTGTTTATGCTGTTTGACAAATCTACAGTAGCTGTGTTTGTTTTGCGGTCCAATGATTGTACGAGGTGGTTCAGTGTGATGGTATGTCCGTGTGCTGGTTGGTATGTGGCACGGAGTGTGGCATTCCAATTGTCGTTATATGTCTTGGTATCTTGATATGACACCTCACCCTTGCGTCCGTTCTTGTAACGGCGGTCGCCAAGCCAGTTGTACTCATACGTTGCAGTATCGATATTATTTGTCATGTTACGGTTGTAGTTCACCGTTGCTGCTAAGTCGAGTCCTTCCACAAAGATGTTACGTTTGCGATATTCGAGTGCAGGCATCACTGACCATCCCTTGCGATGACGTTCGCCGAAGGCAACCGTCTGACGTGTGTCTGTCTGTATCTCCTTGTATGACTGCGACAGTGTGACAGACATCATCAATCTGTCTGCCCATGACTTGTTTAGTACACCTATGCGTCCAATAACAGCCTCGTTGTGATAGGCGTCATGCAATCTCTCTACACGTTCAGTGGCTTTAGCATTCTGCTGACTACCACCACCTTCAAGGAAGTGCTTCACACCTGTAGCATCAATGCTGTAATTGTTGTCTGAATAGTTCTGGAAGAAATTGATTTCGTATGTCAGTCCGTTCTTGAAGTACTGACCGAAATCCACATTTGACTTGTGAGTATTAAACGATCCATAGCTGTATGATGCGTCAAGATGCCAGCGACGTGCATTCTTCTTTGTTACCACATTGATGACACCACCAATAGCGTCTGTACCGTATTCCACTGGCACTACACCACGATATACTTCAATGCGGTCAGCGTATGTCACTGGAATGTTGTTCAGTCCGAATGACTGTCCTACGCCATCCTGAGGAACGCCATCAATGAACACCTTGATATGTTTGCCTGAGAAGCCGTCCATCATGAGTTGCATATCCGAACCGACACCACCCGTCTCACGTAACTTGATACCTGGTACCTGTCGGAGAGCCTCGCTCAGATTCTGTGTTGTGTTCTGAAGAGCTTTTGTATCGACACCTACTGCATTGTAAGCTGAACGATTTACACGGTTTACAGTACTTGTCACTACGTTTACTTCCTGTAGGTCGATAGTACGTGACACACGTTCGTTGTCCTTCTTCTCTTTCTTGTGTTTGTTGTTGTCATTATCTGTCACTGTAGTGGCTGACATATTAAGACTACATGCAACCAGCATACTCATGATAAACAACCTATGATTCTTCATTTAATACTTATTGTTATTTCTTGTTCTTATTATATTTCTTTGTGTTTGCTTTTGCCATCCCGTCTTTTGTTTTGGCGGTGCAAAGGTACGGTGTTTCACGAAATTGCACAATACCCAAAAATGATTAAAATAATGAGTGGGAGATACCCTTATTAGGTATCTCCCACTCATTATTGATTAGTATTTGGGGTATAATGACTATTCTTTATTGTTTTCTTTGTTTTTGAGTATATCATTGACCTTTGACATAAGGTAATCAAAGAAATGCTCTGGTGATATGTTAGACGGTATCTGTCACGGTGTAACATGAGCCAAAATGCAATGTAACGAATCGTAAAACATGAGAAGGGGAGGGTTGTGAACATACAGGATTGTGTCTATATGATAACGTTTGATGATGATAAAAGATGATTGCTGGTATCCCTTGTATTTCATCTGATTATACCCTATGCGTGAAATTTCTGTGAAATATTTTTGACGTTCGACATAAAATGTGAAATATTTGTAAACAGTTTTTAAGCAACGGAATTGATTATTATGTCTAAATTTGCGCAAGAAACAAATCAAATATCAACATGAAAAAATATTTATTCATATTCTTTTGGGTTATGCTTTCGTCATCCGTCTTCGCTGATGGATTTGATGAGGAGTATAAAAGAATGGTTGACAGTATCAGTGTTAAGGTTGAGATTGACAAGCGAACCTTTGCAACTTACCTCAATTATATTGAGACGAAGATTGCCTCTTACGATTCGTTGGAGGTGAATGACGTGAATAATGCACAAAAGGCAATATTACATGCATTGTGCGGTTATCTGTATGATAATGCAAGAAGGGTGTATTATGTGGATATTGATGACTGGCGTACAAAGGGACGTAATCATTGGAATCAGATGCTTATGCAGAAACTTTCGCTTTCGCGTCAAAAGGCAACTGACTATAAGGCGTTGTTCACGATAAATGAGGGAAGTGAGATTTTTGAGCATGATTTGCTCCATTCTCTTCTTGAGTTTATGGTGGCTAATGCGTCATTGTGGGAAGGCGAAAGGTATGTGAAGGACTCTGTTGTCGCCAGACAAATAGCCCTTTATAAGGAATGTGCCGATTTCTACAAGTCAATCAACAGGAATGCTGCGTACGAATATCTTATGCAGAAATGTGACTTCATTCTTCTGACAAATAGTTGCCCGGAAGAAAGGACGGATGCACTGCTGCATTATAGGAATTACGTGAAATCTCATCCAGAGACGATGTTCAAGGATGAAATCAATCAGATAGAGAAGAATCTGTTGTGTCCTAAGGTTTTGTTCCGTTCAAAGCCGTTTGGATATGCTGGTCAGCCAATAACGTGTAATGTCGATTATTGGAATAGCGATAGTGCATCTATCCGTGTGTATCAGTATAAAGGAGATGCTAACTTTGAGACATTGAAGATTAAAAGGGATACACTTGACAGTGATTGCTTTGTGCCTGTGTATAGTCATGTGTTCGTATTGGGTAGAGATACTGCCAATATCCATCGTCTGGCAATGGGATTGCCCGTTGCCGGCAAGGATTCTGTCACGTTTTCTCTTCCTGCAGGTGAATATGTCTTTGAATGTATTTCAAGTGCAGGTACTGACATAGAGAAACATGTTGTCCGTTCTATGGCAATGATTGGATTTCCATACTCACCCACAAAGTATTGTGCTGTTGTGATGGACCCAAGGACAGGTATGCCGCAGCCGGGTGTAAAGGTGGAGTATGAAATGGATTGGGACGATGATGATTCTGACTCTGAAGGAGAGAAATGTGGCGTGAAAAGGACGAACAAGTATGGTGAGGCATTCTTTCATGTGAAAAAAGACTGGGAATTGTATCTTACTGCCAGTAAGTCAAAGTGTGATTATGTCAAGCTTTATCCTTATTCTTATTATAATGAAGACGATGAGGAAGACGTATCTGCAAAATGTTTTTTCAATGCATTTACGGACAGAAAGATTTATCGCCCTGGGCAGACAATAAAGGTGTCGGGCATTTTCTCCAAGGGTAATTGGCGTGATGATTACAAGGTCATCAAAGGTTTCAAGACACGAATCGGACTTTATTCCAATGTGACGGATTCTATTCTTGTTGACAAAGAGATAGTGACAAACGAATACGGCTCTTTTGATATCGAGCTTCCTGTACCTCGTAATGCAAGTGTCGGTTCGTATGAAATAAGATGTCTTGATGCTGACATTAAGAGTCCTTGTAACTATTTTGAAATCCGTGTGGAGGAGTATAAACGTCCTACATGGAAGTTGTCCCTCGAATTTGATTCCTTGTGTAAGGCTCCTGTATTTGGTGACACAATAATGGTGCGTGGTTCTGCCATGACATATACGGATGTTCCTGTGCGTAATGCAAAGTTATCGTACGAGATAACTCGTTCATATAATTATTATTCCAAGAAAACCTGTTTGTGTCGAGACAATGCAACTATACATGATGATGGCAGTTTCTCTATTCCTTTTGTCCTTCTCGACTCTATTGACAAGGGTGAGGATTGCTACAGATTGACGGTTGCTGTTTCGGATGAAGCAGGCGAGGTTCATGAGGAATCTATCGCTCTTAAATTGTTGAGAGATGAGTTTGATATCCGAATGGATAATGATCAGGTCATTGACCTGAACTCGGAGAGATGTCTGCGTGTCAGGGCGTTTGATGCTTTGAATAGAAGGATGGACGTGGATGTGTATTACGATTTGATGTTCCATGGCAAGACCGTCGGGAAGGGTGTGTTCAACACAAACAACAACATTCTTTTGTCCTCTATATATGAAGGCAACAAGGATGATATGCCTATGG
>JAGCWG010000335.1 GCA_017961965.1 Bacteroidaceae bacterium
AACTTGCATCACTCATCCTTCGTGATGCAAGAGTTAAGAGTTAGATGTTACTCTTATGGCAAGCACAATTCACAATATATTGGGATTATTAGGTATGAATAACTATAAAAAATACAAATATTAGCTAAAATCACAATATATTGTGATTTTTCTTGGTAATAACTAAATATGGTTTTAAGTAGGTGTGCAAAATTATTTTTATAATGATTGTATTGATTAATGATGTAGGTTCAACGCATAAAATAAATGAGTGTAGTGACTCCTACTCGATTGTTTTTAGGCGTTGAAGATGCGCAGTAGGCGGTGCAAGGATTGTAAAAATAATTTTGCACACCTACTTATACAGACGTAATACATTAAAAGAATGAGCACCATAGGAGAAGAAATAAAGAACAGACGCAAGGAACTGCAAATAAGCCAGCAGGACATTGCTGACCTTGCCGGGATAGGCATCAACACGCTTGTTGCCATAGAACGTGGCACGGGTAATCCGTCATTAAAGACATTGACAGCTGTCCTTGACGCACTCTGATTCGAGCTACATTGCCAACCGAGGAAACTAAACAATATATCAACCATAAACTGACGAACTAAAACAAATAAACAAACTAACTATAAACAAAGACAAACTATGAGAAAAAGCTTTATTGGACGTATTATCGCCATGATAACATTCACCCTGACGACTGTTATGACCTATGCTAATGATGGAGAATTCCACATAAGCGGTAATCATCTTGTACCAATATCCAATACGGATATCAAGATTGTAAAGGAAGTTTTGACTATCAGATTATGTGACACAACAGATTACACATACGTTGATGTCGATTATACTTTCGTGAACACATCGTCAAAATCAAAGACAATCAAGATGGGATTTGAGGCAGCTATTGAAGACAGCTGGGCATATCTTCCTGCGGAAACTCACAAAGGCCACCCTTCCATTTGGAATTTTAATGTGGAAATGAACGGAAAGCATGTCAACCATACAAATGAATATGCTTTCTATGAAGACTCCGTTCATCTCGACTACAAGAACTTCCCTGTTGATAAGACTAAATGGGTTCTTGGAGGAAAAGAATACAGGGATATGGATGATGGTACATGGTGGGATCAAGGTCTCATGAACCGAGCGACAAAAGAATTTAAGCCATACGCCCATGTTTATCTTTTTAGTGCAACATTCCTTCCTGGCGAAAACAAGATTCATCACACATATATATACGATTGTGGACGTGCAATCACAGAGGACTTTATGGTACGATATTGGTTGACACCTGCAATGCATTGGAATGCAAGCAAAATAGAAGACTTCACGCTTCGCATTGTTGCTGAAGGAAGTAAGCATTTCAGAATTTCTGGTCCTTTCGACAAAGGCTCTTTCAATATAGCAAACGGAATGGGTAAACATAGGAAAAGTCAATACGGCGGTAAGGAAGTTGTACTAAGAAACGCAACGATTGAATATCACTGCAAAGACTTTATTCCAGACGCTGACCTTTGGATTAACTCCTTTGACAGTTATCTTTATGACGACAAAGACCATAAAGGTATAACAGCACCGACGGGAGCATATTACAGATATGGTCATTTCTTTGGCTATTTACAACATGGATATGAAGGCTTCAACGATTTTGAGAAAAGAGTCATTCGTAATCTTCCATACGCATCACGCGGATATGTGTTCAAAGACCAAACACTCGCCGATTACTTCAGCCAGTTCTATTGGTATATGCCAGACCCAGAATGGAAAGCTTCGGCCAAAGACTTCAGTCCACGTGAACGGGAGTTTATCACAGGTGAGTATTTCAATATAAATCAAGTTCCGAAAGTTAAAAACTTGCGAAACTTTAGGAGTAAAAGGAAGTAAAATGGAGTAAGACGGAGTAAAAAGACGATAGTCTGTTCGCCCATTTGTTCCAACATGGTAATGTCTCTTTACTCCTTTTAACTTCTATTTACTCCTCTTTACTACGAAAGAAATAAAGCCGGAACTTGAGTCAAATAAGATGAATAAAACAAAGTGGTATGTGTCAAATATTTTTACGCACTCACGTAAAAATATTTGACCATATCATTTTACATAACCCTCTCTTACCCTTCAGAAGAAAATAATATCATACCTTTGCAGTGGATAAAACATAGATTATGAAAAGAACGATCATCACAACATTACTTGCTGTATGTCTCATCATGACGAGTTGCAGCACGACAACAACAAGCGCAACACGAAAGATTGACAAGGTTGAGGTGGGCATGAGCAAGCAGGACATACGTAAATTGCTCGGTACACCGATCTTCAAGAATGCGGACGAGATGGGTGAGCAATGGGCTTATCGCAAAATTATAGGCGACATACTACAGCCAGAAGAGGCAATATTCATCGTCACATTCAACTCAGACGGCAATGTGGCAGAATATCGCACTATGAAGCCCTTGGAGTTCCGTATGCTGCATCCACACTTCAATCTATAAATGAAGTTTTTCTTCATAATTATGCATATAGTATCATTACCACGCACACAACAGGATGAAGCCCTACAACTTGTGAGGGATGTATTCATGGAGTTTGAGGCACCCGACTATAGCGAAGAAGGAACAATAGAGGTCATGCGCTCGCTCAACGATGAGTCATATCTGAGCCAGCATCAGTTCTTTGGAGCATACGTAGGTGATACACTCGCTGGAGTCATTGCCACACGAAACGAACATCATCATATAGGGCTGCTGTTCGTAAAGAGACAATTCCAACGGCAAAACATCGGGCGACAACTCATCCAACACATCCTCACGTTGAAGGATGATGCTCCGATTACCGTCAACGCCTCGCCTTATGGTCATGAGTTCTACCGCAAGATGGGATTCCGTGATACAGACACAGAACAGATATATAAAGGTGTACGCTTCTTCCCTATGGTCATGGATGAACGAGTGTCAAGATTAGAATTAAGGCAGGTTCTATAAATATGAAGAAAAAGAACATACTGATTCTCTCTGGCAGTCCTCGCAAAGGAGGCAACACTGACCTGATGGTAGATGCTTTCGTCAAGGGAGCGTCCAAGCAACACAATGTAGAAGTCGTGTCCGTACATGACTATAAGGTAGCTCCTTGTATGGGTTGCAATGCCTGTTTCAGGAACGAAGGCAACAACTGTGTACAGAATGACGACATGACTCACATCTACGACAAGATGAAAGATGCCGACGTACTCGTTATTGCATCGCCAGTATATTTCTATGGACTGAGTGCACAACTCAAAGCAGTCATAGACCGGTGTCACAATCCACTTAGAGACACGTTCCACATCAGCAGTATGGCGCTCCTGCTTGTCGGCGCTGCCACTCTGCCAGAACTATTTGACAGTATCGTCACCCAATATCGGCTATGTCTCAACTTCTTTCATCTTGAGGATGCAGGACAAGTCCTTGTGCGTGGTGCAAAAGACAAGGGAGATATAAAGAATACAGATGCCCTGAATGAGGCATACGAGTTAGGACTAAGAATTTAGACTTTTGAATAATACAACTAACGATTATGGAACAGAAATTTTGTCAGAGTTGCGGAATGCCACTCACAGACGATATTCTCGGCACAAATGCCGATGGTAGCAAGAATGAAGAATACTGCATCTACTGTTACAAGGACGGTGCATTTACTGGTGACTACACCATGGAAGAGATGGCAGACTTCTGCGCTCAGTTTGTTGATGACTACAACAAGCACACGGGCAAGAGTCTCAGCCGTGAGGAGTACAAGAACGAACTCCTGAAGTTCTTCCCTATGCTCAAGCGTTGGCAGTTGCCTGCCGACCAGCTTCCTCATGCCACGCCACCCATCAAGCAACAACTTATTGACGAGGTGAACGCACTCGGCATTAAGGATATGCCAAAGATTGACAACCTCTTTTCACTCACAGG
>JAGCWG010000029.1 GCA_017961965.1 Bacteroidaceae bacterium
AGGCAAAGTAACGGCAGATCGATACTACCGCCATAGAAAATGGCTACCACGAGTATTGCTCCAAGGTCGTCAGCAATAGCCAGTGCTGTAAGGAAAATCTTCAGACTGACTGGCACTCTGTTGCCCAGAATCGACATGATTCCCACCGCAAACGCTATATCAGTCGCAGTAGGGATTCCCCATCCACCTGCAGTTATTGTACCATGGTTGAATATCGTGTAGATAAGTGCAGGCATAGCCATACCACCAGCAGCGGCAATGACAGGTAGGAGAGCCTTTTTAACGCTTGAAAGCTCGCCGCAAATCACTTCGCGCTTTATCTCAAGACCTACTGTAAAGAAGAATATTACCATCAATATGTCATTGATAAACTTCTCCACGGTCATGTCTTTTGGAAATATCCAGTCGATGCTGCCGTCTGGACTCTTTATCTGTGCCGTGAGATGAGTCTCAAGGAATTGGTGATAAAGGTGACCCGTGGCAGGGAGGTTAGCCAAGAGCATAGCTATTATCACACATACCAACAATGTTACTCCACCAGCCCAAGGCTGGTTCATGAAGTTCTTCCAGGACAGTCCCATCCCATGAAGACGTTTATTCCAGGTGTACAAAGGAATGATGTGCATAGTTCTATCGATATTTTTCTTGTCCGTTAATTACATTACCGTCCATTATTCACAAAAACATAAGGACTATACATCATATAGTCCTTATGCCGTATGGTATATATGAAATTCTCTACAAGTAGCCTCATTGGCTTATATTCTTGTAGGAGGATTACCAGTAACTCGCTTGAAGAAACGAGTGAAGCTACTTGGTGAAATGAAGTTCAACTCCTGACTGATTCTCTTGATGTTGTAGTGGTGTACGTTCTGGAGAGCACGTGCCTTTGCCACAACATACTCATCAATCCATGATGAAGCGTTTCTCTGACTATACTGCAAGCAAACGAATGACAAGTACTTTGAAGTAATGCCAAGCAGTTTAGCATAGAACTGAACGCTACGCTCTCTGTCTGCGTGCTTGTTAAGCGCATCCATGAACTTACAGAACATATCGTATTGTCTTGACGATGGGTCTGCCTGCATGTCTGCGTTAGAGTAGAACTTGTTTATAATATAAACATAGACGATGTTGAGGAAATACCTCGCATAGAAAGACTGGTATCTATACTCAGGTTTCTGTATATCCGCCTTTATCTCATTGTAGATGTCAAGGAAGTATTGTGCATCAGCCTCAGTCATGTCTCCCACCTTGTAAGAGTAGCAGAACTGTGCTTTGTTATAGTTCAAGTGGATGTCAGTAAAGATATCCTGCAGAGTGTCAGGGTAAATGACATACGTATAGAACTTGGAGTTCTCAGAAGCATAAATGAATTCAACCACGCATTCCTCATGCGTAATGAGAATCTGGTTCTTTCTTACAATTACTTCCTTGTTGTTTATCTTGAGGCAAGCCTCACCTTCCAATTGGCAGTGGATTGTAACTTGCCACAGTTTGTTTGACTTTGATATCATAGGAAGGAAAGGATTCCTACCTTCCATGTTATCGAAAAGAAGAATCTGGTTAGGAAGTTGAGCCGAAGGATACATTCCGTTCGCCTTGAATGCATCTACCTTATGCAAGTCTGTTATCATTTTCTTTTCCATATCTTATCCTTCAATTATAGCCTTACGATTATTTTCCTTGATGTATGCAGTAGGTGACATTCCTACTATTCTCTTGAAGTATCTTCCGAAGAAACTCTGACTTGGGAAGTGGTAGATGTCGCTCACCTTCTTTATATTGAACTCATTGCTGTAGAGCATCCTCTTGATGCTATAAGCCACGTACTGGTCAATGAGGATAGAGGCAGAGAAACCTGTGAATTGGTTTGTCAGGTTGGAGAGATACTTAGGAGTAATCTTCAACTTCTCTGCATAGAATTGTACTGAACGCTCCCTCTTGCAATAGAGGCTGAGGAAGTCAAGGAACTTGAGGAAGAACTCCCTCTGTCTTGAATTCTCGAAATGGTCATACTCAGGAGTCTCGTGGATGTAAGAGAAGAGGTGGCACTCGTATGCTGCGAGAAGCGCACGGAGACACACTTCCTTTCTCTTGTAGTCCTCACGAAGATGCTCTTTCTTCATGCGTTCATACTCTTGATATATCTGCTTAGTCTGCTCAGGCAGTAATATATGATGATGGAAGTAGAAACAGCGGATGCCCACTGAGTTGCTAACACCTATTCTTTCGTATATATCATTTACAATGTGGCTGAGTGTGAAGAATGAGAAAAATCTGCATTCTGATTTCAGTATCTCAATGTGGACACATGGCATTACAGAAAGGTACTCGTTAGCCCTTATGCTGAATTCCTGTCCGCTTATCTTCACGCGCATAGCACCCTCTGTCACCACATATACGGCGATGTACTGTGTATTGAACACGCATGGTCTTGGATTAATCACAGGACTAAACTCCTTTGCCATGTTGTCCAAAAGAATATATTTGCCTTTGTATGAACTAAAGAAACACGTATCTTTATCGATTTCTTCGGCTCTTAGAACGTCACCTTTTGTTATCATATCTCTCTTTTTTTGTTTTATTGTTTTTCTTCTGCTGTTCTTAATATTAATGTTGTTGCCCCAATTGTTATGATCGCTCCATCTTCAAGATTTATCCTGTCGCAATCTTTGAGTATTTCATTCATATAGAAAGTTCCAGTGTCACTTGGTGCATCACGTAGTATGTACTGAAGTTTTCCTTTCTTGTTGCGCTTTACTGTTATTGCGCAGTGGAAAGTATCTACACTCGGGTCGCGAGTCTCAATAGGCTTGTTTATGTTTGTGCCTTTAAGATATCGTCCAAACTCGTTTTCTCCGTAGTCGAGCGGTATTACCTGCTTGAAGGCAAATTGGTTTTCTACCACAACAATACTGCCGAAACTCTCTTTGTAAGCTTGTTCATTGAGGTGTTTCTCCTCGTGTTTATCGGCGAGTTTTGATTTGCCTATTCTTATACCGAATTCTTTTTTACAGTGCTGGCATACGAACACAAGCGACTGTCCCTCGGTGTATTTGGTTTCGTCAAAGACGATGTAGTTGTCACATTTTGGGCAACGAACTCTTTTCATTACTGATTATAATTAGTTCATGCTAAGTATCCAAGCGTCCTTGAAAAGTTCGCTTTCACTTTGCAGTTTGTTTAATGCGTTGGTGGCTTCTGTGTAGGTTGAATAGCCAGAGTAGTGTACTCGGTTTATTTTTCCTTCCACGAATCTTGCTTCCTTGAATCCTTCCTTCTCAAAACTCTCAATATAGAGAGTTGCGTTCTTCTTACTTACGCAGCTTGCAAGAACGATGACGAATTTAGGATTCTCGTTGATCTTCTCTATTGTAGGCTGTGTCTCCACAACTTTGTTCTTTATTGTTGTTTTGTTATTCTCAACAATCTTGTCTGCAATTGATTTGTACGAAGCAGGCTTTGTTACCACTGACTTCTCGCTCTTTGTAGGTGCGGCTCCCATCTCGCTTGGGTTGCCAAGGTAGATAGTGCTTGCCACTACTGTGTCGTTAAGCTCATCACCAGATTTGAGTGATGGGAACTGAAAAAGGAAGAACATTACCACTGCTACGGCTGATGCTACTGAGAATTCCTTCCAGTTGGGTCTAAAGCTGACGATGCGCTTTATGTATTTGTCATGCTTCTTCTCCTCCTTGTCCTGCTTAACCTCTGCCGTTGCTGGCTGCTCGGTAGTAGTGTTATCCTGTCTTGTTTCTGTGCTGCCGCTAAGATCATTCTCTGTCTGTATTGGCAACAACGATATCTTGTTAAGCGATTCCCTTATCTCCTTTTCCTTCTTTGCCTCCTCAAGGGTCTTAACCACGATAGAGTAGAGACCGTAAAGGCTTGGAGTAAGGATGCCTGCCTCAAATGCCGTAAACGCAAGGCTTCCGTCAATGTTCTTGCTCAGTGTGCCTATACCGTCGAGTGTGTAATTACCGATAGTGTCAAGCTGTACGAGCATTTTGTTTATGTCCTTTTCCATCTGCAGTAATGCTTCTGGGTAGGCTGCATCGTATGCCTGCATATATGACTGGACGAGTAGGCCGTCATTCACGGAAAGTTCCCTGTTGAATCCTATTGTCCTATATGGAGGCAGCATGTTGTGACTGTCATTATCGTCAATACGAGCAGGTGCTTGGTTGGCAATGAAGCCTCCAAGTCCTGGTACTATAACACAATCGTGGTCAAGTAATAATATCTCTATGTGTTTAGATAATGAAATCATATTGCAAAGATAAACAAGTTTTTTTATTCCGTGGTATAAAAAGTCAAAAAAAATGGAGATATGGCGAAAAAATAAGGATATCCAGTGGTTATGGATACCCTTATTGCATCTATTTTAGGCTGTTTTTGCTTTTTTTTGTATAGCAATGCTGTTAAAAGTTCTTGTTATGGTAATACAATTAGGTAAAACCGTTGAACTTTTCTCAAATTTTGCTTTTACTCAAAAAGTTGTAACCTTATATTTACTTAGCCTCTGCTGGAGCATCAGCATTCTGAGTTCCGAATGAAGGAACATTTGCTGCGTCAGTTGACTGCTGTGCAGGTGCAGAAATCTCGATTGGAGTTTCTGCCTCGTTTACCTTTGGTACGAATGCAGTTGAAATTATGCTTAATACGACCATTGCGATAGCAAAGCCCCAAGTACATTTCTCGAGAAGGTCAGTTGTTTTTCTTACGCCCATAAGGCTGTTCTGAGCAGAGAAGCTTGATGCAAGACCTCCACCCTTAGATTCTTGGATAAGTACGAGTCCGCACATAAGTACTGAAACTACAAGTACGAGTGCAATAATTAATGAATACATAGTTTTGTTATGATATTTTTTTGGTTATACTATTGTTTTTTGCTTGAAATGATTACTTCGAGCAAAGTCATTGGTGTGGCAAAGATAGAACTTTTTTTTGGATTATTCAAACAAATCTTTGATAATATTTCGTATGCTTGTTCATATCTTCCCTGTTTTATGTAAATATTCACCATATTTTCGGTGTAAATTTCCTCTTCTTCGTTGGATATTTCTGGTGATTCAAAGTATGAACCCACTTCTTCTTCCTCCAGTGACTTCATCTGCACTCTTTGCTTACCCTTTGTCTCCTGTATGAACGAGTCGATGAGGTGTGCACCCCTGAGTTGAGGTGACGTTTTTGTCTCTGCATCTTCTATGGCGACATCCTCTTCCTGTTCTTCTGATTTCATAAGGAAAGAGGCATAGTCGTTTGTGAGGTCTGCAATGGTTGGTCTTTGTGCATCTGACTTTGACTGGCTGAGGAAGGAGTCGATGAGTGAGATGGTTCTGTTTGCATCATCTTCAGTCTTTATCTCTGACGATGTTACACCAGCTGACTCTAATTGGTAG
>JAGCWG010000336.1 GCA_017961965.1 Bacteroidaceae bacterium
ATATTAAAAAAACAGTCAAGAAACAGAACAAAAACAAGAAAAAACATGTTTTTTTTGATTTTATTTGGTTTTTACCATGTTTTTTTAACTGGCCGCACTGCGGCAAAAAACAACATACAGTTTCAACCGTACAGGTCGAAATAATTATGCACACCTACTTATAAACGCAGTTTGCAAAAAAAATAGAGCACACGTTGTAAAGTTTTAGAGGATATGCTTCGATATGTGAAGAATCTTTACTACCTTTGCACCAATTTAGGGCTTTGAAAAGCCAAGCAAGGAAATTAAGTAGAACAATCAACATATACACTTTATGTGCGGTATAGTAGGATATATAGGTAAAAGACAGGCTTATCCTGTGCTTGTGAAAGGTCTCAAACGTCTTGAGTACAGAGGCTACGACAGCGCAGGTGTTGCACTTATATCTTCTGAATCAGACAGCCTTAATGTCTATAAGACAAAGGGTAAGGTATCTGACCTTGAAGCATACGTATCTGATAAGGATATAACAGGAACTATCGGTATTGCTCACACTCGTTGGGCAACACATGGAGAACCTAATTCCACTAATGCACATCCACACATTTCCAATTCAGGTAATCTCGCATTGATTCATAACGGAATCATTGAGAACTATGCTTCTCTCAAGAAGATGCTTATCGGAAAGGGTGTGGAGTTCAAGAGCAATACAGATACTGAGGTATTGGTACAGCTCATTGACTATATCCGTACATCAAAGAATATCGACCTTCTCTCTGCCGTACAGATGGCACTACGTTCTGTTATCGGAGCATACGCCATTGCCATTCTTGACAAGGAGAATCCTGACCAGATTATTGCTGCTCGCAAGAGCAGTCCATTGGTTGTCGGTATCGGTGAAGATGAGTTCTTCCTTGGTTCTGATGCTTCTCCACTCATTGAATATACTAATAAGGTGATTTACCTCGATGATGGTGACATCGCTGTCATCAACCGTGGACAGGAATTGAAGATTGTTGACTTCAACAATACTGAGCTTAACCACGATGTTACAGAGGTAGAACTTAACCTTGCACAGATAGAGAAAGGCGGCTTCCCTCACTTCATGCTCAAGGAAATCTTTGAGCAGCCTGAGTGTTTGAAGGATTGTATGCGAGGACGTGTCAATGTAGAAGTAGGACAGATTATCCTTTCTTCAATCATTGATAATAGAAGTAAGCTCCTCAATCCTCGTCGCTTCATCATCGTTGCTTGTGGAACAAGCTGGCATGCAGCACTTATCGGAAAGCAGCTTATCGAAGGTTTCTGCCAGATTCCTGTTTCCGTTGAGTACGCTTCTGAGTTCCGTTATAGCAATCCTGCTATTTCAAATAAGGACGTTGTCATTGCCATCTCACAATCTGGTGAGACAGCCGACACACTTGCAGCTGTTGAACTTGCTAAGTCAAGAGGTGCATTCATTTTCGGTATCTGTAATGCCATCGGCTCAAGTATTCCTCGTGCAACACACACCGGTGCTTATATCCATGTAGGTCCTGAGATTGGTGTTGCAAGTACTAAGGCATTCACCGGTCAAGTAACGGTTCTCGTGATGTTCGCCCTTGCGTTGGCTGATGCACGTGGTACTATTGACCGTGCACAGTACGTCAATGTCATCAACGAACTCAACGCCATCCCTGAGAAGATGGAAGAGATGTTGAAGGAGAATGACCGTGTCAAGGAAATATCAAGGATATTCACTTACGCCCACAACTTCCTTTATCTCGGACGTGGCTACAATTATCCTGTGGCACTTGAGGGAGCGTTAAAGTTGAAGGAAATCAGTTATATTCACGCAGAGGGTTATCCAGCGGCAGAAATGAAACATGGTCCTATCGCCCTTATAGATGAGGAGATGCCAGTCGTTGTCATTGCCACCAAGAATGCTCTCTACGAAAAGGTTGTCAGCAATATCCAAGAGATTAAAGCCCGCAAAGCCCGCGTAATTGCTATCGTAAGTAAGGGCGACGAGGTGGTAAGGAGCATGGCAGATGCCTGCATTGAGTTACCTGAGACGGTTGAATGTCTCGAACCGTTACTCGCCACCATTCCTCTTCAGATGATGGCTTATCACGTTGCCGTCTGCAAGGGCAAGGATGTTGACCAACCACGAAACCTCGCAAAGAGCGTGACTGTAGAATAAAGAATGAAATAGCCACTATCCGATATCCATTTATCGGGTAGGAGGCTATTTTTTTAGAACATAACAAGAGAAAGAAAAAGATATTATTCATACACAATAACTACTAAAAGGAACAAGATGAGAAAAGTAACACTGGTCTTAGATGATGGCACCAAGTTCCATGGCGAATCATTCGGATATGAGAAGCCTGTAGCTGGTGAGGTGGTGTTCAACACTGCCATGATGGGATACCCAGAGAGCCTTACTGACCCAAGCTATGCGGGACAGATGATGGTTCTCACCTACCCTCTTGTGGGTAACTATGGCGTCCCTGCATTCTCTGTAGAGCCAAACGGGATTGCTACGTTTATGGAAAGCGACAAGATTCACGCAGAGGCTATAATCGTGAGCAACTACAGCACTGAGTACTCACATTGGAATGCCAAGGAGAGTCTTGCTGACTGGCTAAAGCGAGAGCAGGTTCCAGGCATAACAGGTATCGACACTCGTCAGTTGACCAAGGTGCTTCGTGAACACGGTGTTATGATGGGTAAGATTCTCTTTGACGATGAACCAGACAACATACCTACTGCACAGTATGAGGGTGTCAACTATATCGACAAGGTAAGTTGCAAGGAGGTTATCCGCTACAACGAGGGTGCTGGCAAGAAGGTTGTTCTCGTTGACTGCGGTGTGAAGAACAACATCATCCGTTGTCTTATCAAGCGTGGCGTAGAAGTAATCCGTGTTCCATGGAACTATGACTTCAACAACCTTGAGTTCGACGGTCTCTTCCTTGCTAATGGTCCTGGTGACCCAGACACAGCTGGCGAGGCAGTAGAGAATATCCGCAAGTTCCTTGCTAATCCAAATGTACGTCCTTGCATGGGTATCTGTATGGGTAACCAGTTACTCTCTAAGGCAGCTGGTGCAAAGATTTACAAGCTCAAGTACGGTCACCGTTCACACAACCAGCCTGTACGTCAGGTAGGCACAAACCGTTGTTTCATCACTTCACAGAACCACGGCTACGCTGTAGATAATGACACTATTCCTGCTGACTGGGAGCCACTCTTCATCAACATGAATGACGGCTCTAACGAGGGAATACGTCACAAGAAGAACCCTTGGTTCTCTGCGCAGTTCCACCCAGAGGCAGCATCTGGTCCTGTAGATACAGAATTTATGTTTGACGATTTCGTAAAACTGTTGTAAGCGGACCCCTCCCTTGCCCTCCCCTGAAGGGGCGGGAATAGTTACCACAGGAACATATCATTATTCCAATTTTTTTACGATATGAATAGTGAAAAGAAACTGGCAAATCCTGACAGATATGATGTCCTGAAGGAGCATGCCATAAGAATGAGAAAGAATCCGACTACAGCGG
>JAGCWG010000337.1 GCA_017961965.1 Bacteroidaceae bacterium
ATATTAAAAAAACAGTCAAGAAACAGAACAAAAACAAGAAAAAACATGTTTTTTTTGATTTTATTTGGTTTTTACCATGTTTTTTTAACTGGCCGCACTGCGGCAAAAAACAACATACAGTTTCAACCGTACAGGTCGAAAAAGTTTATCTTACTTCAACCTAACCGTCTGCATAGCAGCTTCGAGTTCACGGATGAGGGCACGCTTCTTTTCCTCTGGTGCCCAGATGAAGCCTTCGGCTACGACAACACGGTTGTTTGGTTCGTCAATATATGAGTATGAGACAAATGGACCGCCGAATGGGGCTTTGTTATATACCCATAGTCCACGAACCTGATATACAAACTTGCCGTTGATGGTGGTCTTTGAATCAACAATGGTACGTGCATCCGTACACATATAGTTCTCTTCCGTATCACCATATACCCATGCCTTCATGGCTGAGTCGCGCTTCTGGATAAACACCTCCTTGTTGAAGTCTTCCTTTGACGTAAAAGGATAGGTGTACATACAGATGTTCATCACCTGGAATCGTTTGCTTGACACGGCACGGAAGAAATTGTTCTTCTCAAACACGGCATCCACATCCACAGGGGCATACATCGTGACACCAAACATCTTGTCGGCTACCTTCATAACAGCTGCACTATGGTTCTTCTCAAGAAGGGTGCGCTCACGTTTCAGCTCATGCTGAACGAAGAGATTGAGGATGCTGTCTTTCCTTGTGTCGAGATACACCATCATCTTGTTACTCGTAGGAGCCTTGACCGTAACAATAATCTGTGGCTGAGCATTAACATCGTACTGCACATCAATAGATGCTTCCTTATATTCCTCGTTAATGTCGGCGATGAAGATATTGCCATACATAATGTACTTACCCTTATAGTCACGAGGTTCGAGTGTCGTGACACGGAAGTTAGGTTCGAGTTGAGGAATACCCTCAATAGGGCAATCCACAATCTTACGGAACTCAAGACCGTCACCCTGACTCAGCCATGTCTTGTGAGCCACGAGCAACAACTCATAAGGGCCACTGAGCACCTTGGCTGTTGCCTTTCCTTTCTTCTCAGTACCACCTCCGTCACATGACGTGAGAATGCATGATGATGCCACAAGCATCATTGTAATGATAAAAACAATACGCTTCATTTTACAACTTCAATTATGTTTTTTCGCTCCAAAGTAACGATATTATCTGCAATTTATACACTATGGTAACTACTCCCCTCCATTCAGGCGAATGAGGGCGTAGAAGAGAGACTAAATGTCTCTCTGTCCAGAAATGAGGGGAGAGCAGTGCCCTGCTCGACGGAGGTCAAAGGGCGGGGGTGAGTCCGGTCCTTATTTCATCTTCACAATCTCCGTTCCTGCAAGCAGTAAGCATCCGAGACCGTAGTCGTCGAAGTCTGGGCACTTATCGTATGTAACAGGCTGTGAGTCGCTTGGCTGCTTACCCGTTCCCTGTACATAGCCGAGGAAACCATCTGCATGGAGACAATCCCTTACCATGGCATTCCATGTATCGACGATGATAGGCTTATACTTCTTGGCAGGAAGCATACCATGATTCACGCCCCATGCCATACCGTATATAAAGAGAGCTGTTCCACTCAACTCCTTACCGCCATAGTTGCTCTCGTCATGAAGACTCACGTTCCAGAACTTATCAGCACGCTGACACTTCACAAGTGCCTTAGTCATCATGAGATAGTCACGCTTGTAATCCTTGAAGTGAGGGTCGGAAGGAAGGGCATCCATTGCACGTACAAGGGCAGCATACACCCAACCGTTGCCACGGCTCCAATAGCAGTTGCTGCCATTAGGTTCCTTATAAGGAGGAACGAAATCCTTGTCACGCCACCATAGACCTTCCTTGCGATTGAAGAGTCCTCCAGCAATACTGTCGCGTGATGTACGATACATCTGCCATCCCTGTTCAGCATATCTCAGATAGTCCTTGTCACCACGTAGTTCCATTACACGACTGAGCTTAGAGAGGGCAGGAAGTCCCATCTGTATGGCATCAATCCATGTCCAGTCGCCAAAGGAACCGGTGGAAGAGCCATTGCCCTGTGTCTGTGGAACGTTACGGCAGGCAATAAGATGATCGAAGCACTCCACCGTAGGAGCTATATGTCCCATGTCTATGTACGTCTGCGAACAGCAATAGTCGTCAGCATCACGTGTTGTAACTCCATTACGGGGAATCCACTTATGTGCATTTCCCCAGTCGGAAATATAGTTATAGTAAACGTCATATTTCTCTCCACCTATCTGACGCTCAAGCTCCGTGAGAGCCATGAGTCCCTCAAAATAGACTCCACGTGTCCACAGGTTGCTTGGACGTTGTTTCTTTACAAATGTAGGTGCACCAGCATCAGGATACTTGCGTATGAAGTAGTCATTTGCAAGTTCCATGGCCTTCACCACATCCATCTTGGTTGTCTGTGCCATACATCCTACGGCTGTAGCACAGATAGCAATAATAGTATTTACGATTCTTTTGTTCATAGCTGAATTTCCCCCATTCGCATTTACTGGGAAAATAATTTTTTCAAGTTAGTATATTGTTTCGTTAGTTGTTTATATCTCAATATGGTTTCTATAGCCCCTAATTATCAATTGTAAATTGTCAATTATCAATTATCAATTATCAATTGTCAATTATAAATTCCCCCTCTATATCGCCAATGCTGTTATCAGATAATTCTCAAGGTCATTGGTTGCCAAGCGAAGCTTGAACTCACCACCTCGCGCCACGGAAATACCTCCCGTCTCCTCACTCACGATGATGGCTATGGCATCACTCTGCTGTGTTATTCCGAGGGCGGCACGGTGACGGAGACCCAGTTCCTTTGGAATATTGAGGCTATGACTGACAGGAAGGATACATCCAGCAGCCACGATACGGTCATGACTTATAATCATAGCTCCGTCATGTAGAGGACTGTTCTTGAAGAATATGTTCTTGATAAGTTCCGTATTGACGTTGGCATCAATTATCTCACCCGATTTTATGATGTCGTTAAGCACCATCTCTCGCTCAATAATAATCAACGCACCCTGCATGTTCTTGCTCATATAGTCGCAAGCCATGACTATCGGGAGAATCTTCTTTTCCTCACTCTCCTCCTCACCTGTGGCATGCTTGATGAAGAAACGCGTCAGCACAGACAGTCGCCGCTGTGAACCAAGAGTAAGGAAGAATCGACGTATCTCCTCCTGAAAGAGGATGATAAGGGCAAGGACTCCAACACTCACCAACTTGTCGAAGATAGAGCCGAGCAGCTTCATCTGCAACACCTGCGACACGGCTATCCATGTGATGACAAACACAAGAATGCCATAGAAGATGTTAAGCGAACCACTCGCCTTCATCAGCCTGTATATGTAGAACAGCAACGTGGCTACACAGAAAATGTCAATTGCGTCCTTTATTCCAAATTCAAACATCGTCACTTTGCGAAGTTAAAAATTAAATATTAAAAGTTAAAAGTGGAGTACGTGAGCTTTTAAGTTCGTAAGTTCGTAAGTTTGTGAGTTCGTAAGTTCCTGCTGAGCTTGCCAACAAATATGCATCATGAATTCTGCATTAAGAACTTAATCATCCTTGCCACCTCCTTCGCCTCCTTCACATCATGAACACGAAGGATGCTTGCACCCTTGAGAATAGATATGGTATTAAGTACGGTCGTTCCATTCAAAGCCTCCAAAGGACTTGTGCCGAGCAACTTGTATATCATGCTCTTTCGAGATATTCCGCTAAGTATAGGAAGTTCGAACACTTTCAGTTCCTCCATGTGGTTCATCAACTCATAGTTGTGTTCCAATGTCTTTGCAAATCCAAAACCAGGGTCAAGTATTATGTCCTTCTGACCGAGGTCACGCAGACGCTGTATCTTGTCGGCAAAGTAGAGAAGCACCTCCTTCACAAGGTCATCATACTGAGGATTGTTCTGCATGTTCTGAGGATTGCCTTTCATGTGC
Organism: Bacteroidaceae bacterium; assembly: GCA_017961965.1. Next base: position 3,991 of record JAGCWG010000337.1, read on the forward strand.
ATAAGGATATAAGGAACACCAAGCTTTGCAACAGTATTGAACATATCCTTGTCAAGTTCGCCACCACTTATGTCATTTATGATATCCACTCCAAGTTCCTCCACGCACATCCTTGCCACATCTGCACGGAAGGTATCAACGCTTACAGGAATGTCGGGAGCAATCTCACGCACAATCTTCATACCCTTACGCAGGCGAGCCATCTCTTCCTCGGGTGACACATCATCTGCACCAGGACGTGATGAGTATGCGCCTATGTCAATCATCTGACCACCTTCGCCTACTATCTGCTCCACCCTTTCCCTTATCTCTACATCCGTCTGCTTACGACTTCCGCTGAAGAAAGAGTCTGGAGTGACGTTGAGTATTCCCATTATCTGAGGTTCACTCAAATCAAGAAGCTTGCCCCTCACATTCAATGTATATGGTATCAATCCTTTCATTTTTCCAATCATTTTATGCAAAGATACAAATTGTTTTGTTTCAATGACAAATTCTTTGTACTTTTGTGCGTGAAATTTATCAAATGACCTTTCCCCACCCCCTCCTTGCAGGACAGAGATAAGTTACAAAGTAAACATCTTGTTATTCATGATTCAAAAAAGAAAGGGGACGGGGGAAGGTCCTAACTCATAATACAAATATGTCAATCGAAGAATTATATCAGATTTTCTGTGAACACCCGGAAATCACGACAGATAGCCGTAATGTACCCGAAGGCTCACTCTTCTTTGCACTGAAGGGAGAATCATTTGACGGCAACCAATATGCCATTTCATCACTTGAGCAGGGCGCATCTTTTGCAGTCATCGACGACAAGGACATCTATGAGTCAGCCACAGGCGACATCAAGGACAGACTCATCCTTGCCCCTGATGTGCTCACAACGCTTCAGCACCTTGCCAACCACCACCGTTGCCAGCTCGGCACAACCATCATCGGAGTGACAGGTACAAATGGCAAGACGACGACAAAGGAACTCATAGCTACGGTTCTCCAGAAGAAATATAACGTACTCTATACTCAGGGCAACTTCAACAACCACATCGGAGTGCCAAAGACACTTCTCCGTCTCACCAAGGAACATCAGATTGCAGTCATCGAGATGGGTGCCAACCACCCAGGCGAGATAAAGACACTCGTTAATATCGTGCAACCTGACTACGGAATAATTACAAACGTGGGCAAGGCTCACCTCCTCGGCTTCGGCTCATTCGAGGGAGTCATCAAGACAAAGGGCGAGCTATATGACTACCTACGTGAGGACCGCGGTACCGTGTTCATCAACAACGACAACGAATATCTCAAGAACATAAGCCACGACCTCCGTCTCATACGCTACGGACAGAAGGCAGACGACAAGCTTCTCGTCAAGGGCGAGCTTATTGAATGTAACCCATTCCTCAAGTTCAACTGGAACACCAATCCATCAGCCTTCTCACCTATGGAGGTACAGACAAAGCTTATTGGTTCATACAACCTTGACAACGCACTTGCAGCAGCCTGTATCGGAACATTATTTGCCGTCTCTGCCGAAGATATCTCTGAAGCCCTCAGCGAAAATACTCCGTCAAACAACCGCTCACAGATGCAGAAGACTGCTGACAACAGCCTTGTCATAGATGCGTACAACGCCAACCCGACAAGCATGGCAGCAGCACTCGACAACTTCCGTCTCATGAAGACAGACCACAAGATGTGCATCCTCGGCGACATGAAGGAACTGGGTGACGCATCAGCCGAAGAGCATACAAAGGTAGTCGAGACACTCTCAAAGTCGGACTTCGAGCGTATATGGCTCGTAGGCGAAGAGTTCCGCAAGGCAGCTGAGGCTAATCCTTCACTTCTTGCCAACACTTCACTCTCGCTCTTCCCTACCGTGGAAGAAGTAAAGGCAGAGATTGTAGCCAACAAGCCAAAGGGCTACACAATCCTCATCAAAGGCTCAAACAGTACCAAGCTCATCCAGACAGTCGAACTGTTGTAAACACAAAGAAACGAATAGGTTATCGATTCCTATTCGTTTCTTTCATTTTCGATGGATTAGAATTCATCATTAGGCTCAGGTGTGTTGCCACCACCAGTATTACCGCCTTGGTTGCCACCGCCAGAGTTGTCTGTACGCAGAACCTTGGCACGCTCAGTAACGCCATTCCTCTGAACGCTAACCGACACCTAAAGCCTCACACTCATTGTTCTAAGAAAACTTTACACTACAGTTTTTTATAGACATAGAACAGCATATATAAATACATTGCGCAACCAAACACAACGAAGAGACACACAACGAATGCGTTTATCTTTGCTATCATATCCACCAAACCTGTCAAGTTCAATATAAACAAAATGCAGTTTGACAATATATGTAAAAACACGACATACACCAAACTATGCGTTTTATCGAATACAGCACATATAGGTATTGCCAAGAGTACAGTTGGCAGAGACAACATCAATCCACCCTGCACAAAAGAGAAGAGCACTATCCCAACGAGCAATGCTATCCATCTATAGCAATAGTCATTCAGGACTCTCATCACAATTCCGAAAATGCACATATCCATACATATTGGCATCACAATACAATAATCCATGTATTGCAATATGGAACTAATGGATACACTTCCACCTCCAATCATTGATGCTATTGGAGTGTATAAAAGCAGTAGCATACAACTAACTATTGCTGCCACATGGAAGAAATAATCAAGCAAAGTGGAATAATAATCAAGCCAAGCAACATGTTTTCTTCTGTTCCATAAGAACAAACATACAACACTTACAAGACTACATGCCAAGGCAATCTTTCCGACTGTATTTCCAATTATATTTACAACATTTATCATTCTATTCAATAGTTTAGGCTGCGGCAAGCCCCATCTTGCCACAGCCATCTATTCCCATCTTACAGATAGTGAATAGTACAAATAATTATACTTCTGTCCAAGCCTTCAACGCATTCTCAATTGTCGGTGCCATGTCATAATATTTATATTCCGCAAGGCGACCGCCAAAGAGTACATCATTTTCCTTAGACGCCAAATCCTTATATTTAGCATACAACTCCATATTCCTATCATCGTTAATAGGATAATATGGTTCCATACCCTTTACATACTCCACGGAATACTCACGGGTTATGACTGTCTTCGGATTGTCATATACTTCTTGTCCGAACTTCTCGAAATGCTTGTGTTCCATCACACGAGTGTATGGCACATCATTTGAAGTAAAATTCATTATTGCCACACCTTGATAGTTCGGTATGTCAAGCAACTCAGTCTCAAACCTTACAGTTCTATACTCCAGGTCTCCGAAACAGCAGTCAAAGTAATCGTCTATCTTTCCTGCGTAAACCAACTTATCAGCATACTCACGCCAATTCCACCTATTAGGCATACCATCTATATGTCCAAAGAAATTCACGCCAGTATGAACATCTACGCCATCAAGCATTCGCTCTATCAATGTGTTGTATCCCTCAACAGGTATTCCTTGATATGTATCATTGAAGTAGTTATTGTCGTATGTCAGTCGTACAGGCAAACGTCTTATGATGAACGCAGGCAAATCCGTACATTTGCGTCCCCACTGCTTTTCAGTATATCCCTTTATCAGTTTTTCAAAGATATCCTTACCAACAAGAGTCAACGCTTGTTCCTCCAGGTTCTGTGGCTCACAAGGAGTCCCAGATTTTTCACATTCCACTTTTAACCTTTCACTCGCCTCAGTGCATTGCTCATTGATTTTATCAAGAGCTGCCTGCGGAGTTGCCACCCCCCACATCTGATGAAATGTATTCATGTTGAAAGGAAGATTATAAAGTTCTCCCTTGTAATTAGCAATAGTGTGCAACTGGAAACGATTGAAGTTCACAAACTGATTCACAAACTTCCACACCTTCTCATTCGATGTGTGGAAAATGTGAGGACCGTACTTATGTACATTAATGTCCTCAACCTTTTCCTGATACACATTACCGCCAATATGATGACGTGAATCAATCACCAAAACCGACTTACCTGCCTGCCTTGCGCAATATGCAATCGTGGCACCGTAGAGACCTGAGCCTACTATAAGATAATCGTACTTTTTCATTAAAATGAGAAATCAAATACGTTTTGATACTTTTTGCTGAAGCATTTCATCATCTTGTTCCATCATATACAGCACGGATAAGTGCTGGATAATGACGCTGACAACCATTCCATTTTACATCAAAATATCTATGAGGAGCATACTCGTATGATATAATTTCATAGAAATATGGGATGGCACAATCATCTGTACCAGCAAAACCACTTGTCCAATAATGTCCAACCTCAAAAACATCACCACTATGAAGATGTCTAAACTCATTCCTATATTGCCCAATATCAGACCTTGGAAAGAATATTTGTTTACCGTTCTTGGTACTTGTAAGTAAAAAACCTGACACATAAGAACCACAATAATTTTCCACATATTGCTGAGTTGTGTTAGATATTAACTCATCAACATCATCAGGAGTTGGCATATGCCATCCGTTTCCCAAATGGAAGTAAGCAACATCATCATTTTGTTCCAAGAAATATCGTCTATCAAATATAGTATATTTCCTGACTATTTTGTTACCTGAAAGAGAAATATTATAGAACGAGTAGTTACTTTCGTCATAAAAATCCTTTTGTACCACTTCGCCCCATGCAAAATAGTTTCCGCACTCCACAGGTGATTTTGCTCCTATATTTTTTGTTGCCCACTTTATACCAGAAGGCAATTCCAAATCTACATATTCATCATTTGCAATTGACTCTTGAATTTCACTCTCCGTATGAGTCATTTCTTCCATATTGCTGACTGTCCATAATGTACAAACTCCCTCTTGAACATCTGTACTTGACAAATTTATCTTGTATGAAGTTCCGTCTGTGGCATCTAACGCACAAATCAAGTTTCCAGTAGTACATTGTAGAAGTGGAAACAGAATATTTAGCTTCGACCCTTGTAATCCTTCACCCTGGTAAACGGTATAGTAAGATGATTTGGTTATACTTTGGTATTGTCCTGTTGTCAAATCCAAATAACCAGACACAGCTAAAGACGAACCTGTAACGGTACTAATCTTTATCTTTTTCCATGTCTTATTTGGAATATCAGACAATTGGATGTTCAACAAACCATATTTTCTTTTAAAATCAAATATTATTCCACTCTTGTATTCTGTTCTTTCTGCATACATGACATCAAATCCACTAATATCGACACTACCAATATTCATATTTGACACAATTGCCCTTGAACGCATATTCACATACAATCGTTTGGTAGCAGAAAGACTTGAACTATATGGAGAATAAGCGATGTAAGAAGTACCATTTTTCAATCCCCAATCCCCATTATAAGGACAAAAAACACTTGCTCCACTACCTGTGCCACTCACGGCAGTACTACTGATTGTAAATGGAAG
>JAGCWG010000338.1 GCA_017961965.1 Bacteroidaceae bacterium
GCGGTGTCGTATATCAGAAGCACTGTGCAATCTGTCTTGAGACTCAGAAGTTCCCTGACTCTCCAAACAAGTACACAATGCCAGGATGGGAACTCAGCGACCCATTCGTAACTCCAGAGAAGCCATACCACTCATATTGTAAGTATGCTTTCTCGGTAGAGAAGTAAGGAACGGACCCTCCCCAAGCCCCTCCCGAGAGGGAGGGGAGTCGTTTCCATAGGGACGGGGGGCGAATTATAACATCCCAAAACAATAAATAATACTTTAATAACAAACAAATTATGAACTTAATTCCATTATCCGTTTTTGCATGGCAGGACTGGGGTGTCATTGGACTCTTCACATTGTTCATGGTGGGCATCGTAGTATATGTTGCCATGCAGAAGAACGAGAACTCTGGTGACTACTTCCTTGGTGGTCGCGACGCAACTTGGATTGCAATTGGTACATCAATCTTCGCATCTAACATCGGTTCTGAGCACCTTATCGGTCTTGTTGGTTCTGGTGCCGCTTCTGGTATGGCTATGGCACACTGGGAGATTCAGGGCTGGATGATTCTTATCCTCGCTTGGGTGTTCGTACCATTCTACGAGCGCAGTCAGGTAATGACAATGCCTGAGTTCCTCGAGCGTCGATACAACAGCACAAGCCGTTCAATCCTTACTGGTATCTCACTCATCAGCTACGTGATGACTAAGGTTGCCGTTACTGTATATGCTGGTGGACTCGTGTTCCAGCAGGTATTCGGTATCAAGGAAATGTGGGGTATTGACTTCTTCTGGATTGCTGCTATCGGCCTCGTGCTTATCACAGCACTCTACACAATCATCGGTGGTATGAAGAGCGTACTCTACACAAGTGTGCTCCAGACTCCTATCCTCCTTCTCGGTTCTGCAATCATCCTCATCCTTGGATTCAAGGCACTCGGTGGTTGGGATCAGATGATGCAGGCTTGTGACGTCACTCCTAACTATGAGGGTGCACAGGGCACAATGATTCACCTCATGCGTGACAACTCAGACCCTCAGTACCCATGGCTCGGTGCTCTCGTAGGTTCAGCAGTTATCGGTTTCTGGTACTGGTGTACTGACCAGTTCATCGTTCAGCGTGTACTCTCAGGAAAGAACGAGCGTGAGGCTCGCCGCGGTACAATCTTCGGTGCTTACCTCAAGCTTCTCCCTGTATTCCTCTTCCTCATCCCTGGTATGATTGCATTCGCACTCGCTAAGAACCAGATTGAGGTAAACGGTGAGGTGTTCACACTCTCTACTCCAGACGCAGCATTCCCTACCCTCGTTTCTAAGCTCCTCCCAGCAGGTGTTAAGGGACTCGTGGTATGTGGTATCCTTGCAGCTCTCATGAGCTCACTCGCTTCTCTCTTCAACAGTTCTGCAATGCTCTACACAATCGACTTCCACAAGCGTGTGTTCCCTAACACAAGCGAGAAGCAGCTCGTTGTCATCGGTCAGATTGCAACTGTCGTTATCGTTGTACTCGGTATCCTCTGGATTCCTGTTATGCGTTCTGTAGGTGACGTTCTCTACAACTACCTCCAGGATGTTCAGTCAGTACTCGCTCCTGGTATCGCATCAGCATTCCTCCTCGGTATCTGCTGGAAGCGTACAAGTGCACAGGGCGGTATGTGGGGTCTTCTCTCAGGTCTCATCATCGGTCTTACTCGTCTCGGTGCTAAGGTTTACTACAGCAACGTTGCTGACGCTTCAGACAACTTGTTCAAGTACCTCTTCTACGACCTCAACTGGTTGTTCTTCTGCGGATGGATGCTCCTCTTCTGCTGCGTTGTAGTAGTTGTTGTCAGCCTCTGCACAAAGGCTCCAGACCCAGAGAAGATCAAGGGACTCGTATTCGGTACATCAACACCAGAGCAGATTGAGGCAACTCGTCAGAGCTGGAACAAGTGGGATATCATCCACACTTGCATCATCCTCGGTCTCACAGTGGCATTCTACTGGTACTTCTGGTAATTAATTATATAATGTAATAAATAGTAGTAAAAAAGGAGTAAAGGGACGAATGTCCATCACCTTGTGATTGAAAAAACAAAAAAGACTATCGTCTCTTTACTCCACTTTACTACTCTTTATTCAAGTTTAGCAAGTTCAGCTGACGCTTTACTTGCAAGGAGTTAAAAAGGAGTTAAAGAGTAGTTAATGTGGAGTAAAAAAGACGAATGTCCGTTTTGGATAAACGAAAATTTAGAAAATTAAAGAAAATTTCTTATAAGTGATGATTAAAAAATAATTTGGTACAAAATAAGACTTTTGGTTTTGCACGAATTTCCATTAATTTGCCACGAATTATCATAAATATTATTCGCGTAACAAATTAATTATCATTAATTATAATTTCGATAATATCGAAATCCATTTATGAAAATTCGTGGCAAATTCATGATAATTTATGCTAAATAAATATACCATGTTATTTTTTGCTTGTTACTAATGTTCTTCTAAAAACAGCGAACAATCAAACGTCTTTTTAACTTCCTATATAACTACATTTTAACTACAATTTA